>JAICHC010000377.1 GCA_025922795.1 Candidatus Binatia bacterium
ACAACTCGTATTTGTATGGATCAAATGAATCATTAACGATACTGTTTCATTTGTCGGAGGACTTTAGAAATGCTTCGGAAAATTCTCGGCGCAGTATTTTTGACATCATTTTTCATTGCGTGTCAGAGCGTCCAACAAACCGGCCGTTCGCAATTTATCGTCGTTTCTGAATCGCAAGAGCGCCAGCTTGGCGACGACGCCTATCAAGACATATTGAAAAAATCTCGGCTATCGACTCGCAGCGATTGGCAAGCACAACTTCGCCGGGTCGGTCAGCGTATCGCCGCGGTAGCGGACAGGCCGGATTACAAATGGGAGTTCAACGTGATCCAAGATAAAGACGTCAATGCCTTCGCGCTGCCCGGCGGCAAGATCGCCTTCTGGGAAGGAATCATGCCGATTGCACAAGACGATAGCGGCGTCGCCGTCATCATGGCTCACGAGGTCGCCCACGCGCTGGCGCGCCACGGCGCCGAACGCATGAGTCAAGAGATCGGCGCCCAAACGATCGGCCAAATACTTGCGCTCGGTGTCGGTCAGGTCAGTCCCGGACTACAGGAGGATTTTCTCAGAGTTTACGGCTTGGGTGCCAGCTTCGGAGTTCTTCTGCCATGGGGACGCGCTCAGGAATCCGAAGCGGATCAAATCGGACTCACTTTGATGGCCAAGGCGGGCTATGATCCGGCGAGTGCGATTGCGTTTTGGGAGCGTATGTCCAAGATCGCCGGCGACAAGCCCCCCGAGTTTCTCTCGACCCATCCGAGCGATCAGACACGCATCGCACAACTCAAAGCGTGGTTACCGGAGGCCAGGTCGTATTACCGCGGCAAATGACTTGCTAAAGCACTGCCCCTGCGCGCCTCACTACGAGAGCCTGCTATTTCAACTCCGCCGTGCAGTGCGCGCACTTGGTCGCCTTGAGAGGAACCGCCGAAAGGCAATAGGGACAATCTTTGGTCGTCGGTGCCGGCGCCGGTCCCCGCATTCGGTTAATTGACTTGATGACCAGAAAGATCGCGAATGCGATGATCAAAAAATTGATGATGTTGTTGATGAATATGCCGTAATTCAAGGTCGCGGCGCCGGCCGCTTTGGCGGCAGCAATACTGGGGTAGGCATTGCCGGAGAGGTTGATGAACAGGTTCGAGAAATCAACGCCCCCCAACGCCAATCCTATCGGCGGCATCAGCACATCCTCGACGAAAGACGTAACGATCTTGCCGAACGCGACGCCTATCACCACGGCCACGGCGAGATCGACAACGTTGCCTCTCATTATGAATTCCTTGAATTCTTGGTACATGGTTCCTCCTCCGAGCTTGAATGGGTGCGCAGAACCCGTTTAGATTGACTCAGATTTAGGATTGTCTTTACTGATAGCACACTGCCGTCAGGGGCGCTTATATGACACGAGAAACTCTCAAGTCAAACTTTTTCGTACCTCGCTAATCCTACTCGGATTGGGTTAAACTTCGGTTGCCGAGCTATTTTTCAACGTGTATCGTTTTTTCATGACCGCTCCAGCGCGCATCGGTCTAAAGATCGTAGGATTTACCCTCCTTGCGATTGTCCTTCTCTATACCGCGCTACATTTTGCGTTTCGGTCGGAGACATTTCGTAGTTGGACGGAAACCGAGCTGTCGGAAAGAAGCGGCCTGAACGTCAAGCTCGGTACTCTCAACTTGCACTTTCCCTTTCGCGTGGTCGCCGACAACGTGGAGATTGCCAAACCGCGCGGCTTCTCTTTTACGACAGACCGTCTCAGCTTGACCCTTAATCCGCTGGACTTAGCGGGGATGACCTTCCACCGCTTGAGGACCGAACGGCCGATCCTTCAAGTAGATATTCAACAACTCGGCGAATCGGGGAGCGACACCGCGCCCATCGCGCTCCGTCATTTGAATGTTCACGACGGGACCATCGTCTTAATCAGGGGAGATGAGAAACTTTTTGAGCTTCCTAAGATCGATTTGCAGGCGGAAAATATCAATCTCGGCGGCCAGGCCGGAGTCAACCTGCGCGCGGACGTGCCGGCGCTGAACGGCACGGCGGAGCTCATCGTCAAAGGTCATTGGCGTGAGCTGGAATCGGCAGTCGTGATCCGCGCCAAAGAAACCCAGGGCCTCTTCGGCCGCGATGTTCACAAAGGATCGAGCTCCGAATTAGTTCGGCTCGACGCCAGAGTTCGCGCCAGCGAAAAACAAGCGGCCGAAGCAAACATTAGCGGCAAGTTTCATGATCTGGGAATAAATGAGCGCAAATTGACCGGCACCTTGGCCGCACGAATCAACCTCCATGAGGATTTTCACAACGCCGATTTTTCCGGACACGCAACCTTGGCAGACTTTCCGGGCGCGTTGACGTCGGCATTCAGCAAACTCCCGAACGGCACCCTGCAGGCGAGTTTTGCCGGTATTTTTTCGCTGCCGCACAAGACGCTGACACTCAAATCGATGCGCCTGGCTTCCCATCTCGGCAGCGGGTCAGGCGACGGCGAAGTGCTTTTCAATCCGCAGCCGAGCATTTCTCGAGCCAGATTCGCTTGGCAGGACATGCCGTTTGAAAATTTAAAACTAGTATTGCCAACACCTCTCAACCGGTGGACCTATGAGGGTCACGCACAAATCGACGGCGAAATAACGGGCCCCTGGAACGCGCTTGCTGTACGTGGAATTGCGCGCAGCGAAAATAGCCAATTTCGCGGCGACGAAGTCAAGGCAGCAAGTCTCAAGGTCGATCTGCCTTTTGAATGGGTGCCGACTGTCCTGCGGATTGACGGCGCGAAGTTCGATGCCGGCAAGCTCGACTATAACGGCAAAAATCGCTGGCAAGCGGCGGTCGAGCGCCTGCAAGCCAACGCCTCGTTCGCGCTCCAAACGGATCAACCGCTACGGATCAACGGCCGCTTCCAAACCATTGGCGGAAAATTCAATTCGCCCGAGAGCGATAAGGTCGGCGAGAATCTATCGCTCAATGGATCTTTTGCCTGGACTTCTCGGCCGGTCACGAGATCCTACGGCTTTGACATTCAATTCGGCGTCGATGCCGGAGAAATATTATGGGGCAAATTTTTTAGCGACTTGAAAGCACCTAAACCGACGTTCGCGTTCGATGCCGATTACTTCGGCTCCGACGATCGGCTGGAGTGCCGCCGCTGCGCGGTCAGTTTAGTCGACGTCGGCACCGTCACCGCCAGCGGCGCCGTTGCAAAACTCACGCAAACGCCCGAGCTGCGCCTGCAAGCACGCAGTACAACGTTTTTGCCCGGCGGCTTCTTCGAATATTTTCTGCGCGATAATTTGAAGCGCCGGTTTCCGGTTCTCGACGAAATCGCGATCGGCGGCGAGTTGTCGTTTGAAACTCTATTGCGCGGCAGCTCGGGCGATCTCAGCGTCGCGGGGGAACTGTCGCTCAAAGCCGGCGAGTTGCGCTCCCGATCGAAACAGTGGCAAGTCGGTCCGGTGGCGCTGAAGCTGCCGTTCGAAGTTCGCTGGGCTGAAACCAAGCGAGATTCGACCGAACCGGCGCCGACCGGCATGTTGACGATCGAGCGCGCTCGATTCGGCAAACAATCGCTCGGGCCGATTCGGGCTTCGATTTCTCTATCGAACAATGCGCTGCGATTTCATCAATCGATTCGCGCCGCACTGTTCGGCGGCGAAATCATCGTCGGCGATCTTTTCTGGCCCGACGTCGTTACCGATCCGAAGCGGTTGTCGTTTTCGCTTGAAGCCAAACGATTGGATCTCGAGGAGCTCACCGCCGCATTGGACTGGCCGGCCTTCAGCGGCACACTGACCGGCTCCATTCCCGAGGTGCAGTCGAGTTCCGACCGGCTCAAGACCAGCGGTCAAATTCAAGCCGAGCTGTTCGGCGGGAATATGGCCATGAACGAATTTGAAATCGAAAATCCGTTTTCGCCGCTGGCCGCGATCCGGCTCGATGCCGATTTTCAGAATATCCGGCTTGAACAGCTCTCCAAGACCTTTGCATTCGGCCATATCTCGGGCATGGTAGCGGGAACGATCGACGACCTGGTGATTGTCGATGGCCAGCCGGCGCAGTTTAGCGTCGAACTACACTCGGTGGATCGCGGCGGCGAGCAGCGCATCAGCGTGGAGGCGCTCGATAAGATCACGGTCCTGAGCTCCGGCCAAAATGCCGGCGCGCTGTATGGCGGCCTCGCGGGCTTTTTCGACAGTTTTCGTTACAGCAAACTGGGCTTCAAGGCGCTCTTGAAAAATGACCGGCTCACGTTGCGCGGCGTGGAAACTCGCGGCGAGCAGGAGTATTTAGTGGTGGGCAGTTTTCTGCCGCCGACGGTGAATATCGTCAGCCACACGCAGGCGATCGGTTTTTCTGAGCTGATGCGCCGGCT
>JAICHC010000378.1 GCA_025922795.1 Candidatus Binatia bacterium
ATTATTTCTGGTAGAGGGCTTTGATAAACCCGCTCGCTTCGACTTCGCGCACCAAGCTTTCATCAAGAAACTGCCTAGGGTCGGCGCCTTTGGCTTTGGGTTCTTCGGATGAGATGAACTCGAGCGTAGTTTCGATTGCTTTCGGATTGGCATAGGGAACCCGGTTGTAAAAGTGGTCCGCGAGAAGTTGGTAAGAAAGCTCGAGATACTTGACGTCGCGCTCCTGCGCCGACTGAATGCGTAATTTTTTTTGCAGGACCTCGATACTTTCTTTCTTGTTTTTTTGAAAGTAGGCGAGACCTTCGCAAAGAACTTTGACGACGCGCAGGGCCCGATCGCGGTTGCGCTTGATGTAACTCCGGGTCGTGTCGACGGAGTTCTGCAGGTAATAGATTTCCATCTCCACGGGATCGGCCAAGATTCGATAGCCGCGTTCTTCGGCGAGGAAAAAGGTCGGGATCGTGAAGACGGCGCCATCGACGCCGCCCTTTTCAAGGCTGGCGAACATGGCCGGCGACGAGCCAAGCTGTAACATTTTAATATCTTCGGTGCGCATGCCCCATTTGCGCAAAAACAGTTGCAGGACCCAATGGGACGCGGAGCCGAAGCGTGTGACCGCAATTGACTTCCCCTTGAGATCGGCCGGTGTTTTGATCTCGGGCCGCACCATCATTCTCTGCAACCCGGTCTTCATCGGCGAAGCCGCGAGCACGCCGTCGGCGCCCCTGAGGCCGGCGCGGATCACCGCGTCGCCGCCGCCCACTGAGAACTGAATTTCGCCGGCGATCAGTGAGCTGACGACGCGCGAGGCGCCGCCGCCAATGATAATGACCTCGGCATCAAGGCCATGTTTCTTGAACAGGCCCTTTTCTTCGGCGACCCAGATCGATCCCGAGGTAGCGCTGATCGAGCTCAAGCCGATCCTTACCTTGTCTTGAGCGCGCGCCATAGCGCAAACGAGTACAAGTAAGGCAACAGCGAACCCAAAATTCGTTACAACCCGGCGCAGCATGGGGACCTCCCGATCGCAGTTTTTAATGAGTTCATTGGTATGTAGACATGTGACATAGGCGGCGTGCTTCGGGTCAAGCCCTTCCGAACGCAGTCAATGGGCCTGTGCCTTGTAGGCCACCGTCGTCCTCACTACGCTCGGAATCGCAAATTGCAAATCTCAGATTTTCAATTTGAAATTTGCTCTCTGCAATCACGAAGGGCATGCCCGCGTTCTCCAGGACTCGTCCCTCGGTTCCATGATGACTACTTACTTTTGAACTCCTTAATAGGAGCAGTGCGGATCAGATAGTTCGGGGCGTGGATCATCGATAAAAAACTACCGTTCTGGCCATGACAGGACGATGGTTTCGACCGGCTGGGGCAGTTCCGGCTTGGAGATCTTCAGCACCGGCGTCTTCATCATTCTTACCCGCGTCAGGCCCTGGGTGTAGTCTTTGACGGCCTGTTCCCACCAGAAATGTTTCGGGATGGCGATCTTGGGGTTGACGAGCTTCGTCACTTCGCGCGCTTCGCTCGGCGTCACCGTGTAGTAGCCGCCGGCGATGGGCACGAGCAGGATATCGATTTTGCCCATCATCTTGAGTTGGTCGGGCCCGAGCACATGGCCGAGATCGCCCAGGTGAGCGATGCAGACGTCGTCGACGCGAAAGACGAAGATGGCATTTTTGCCGCGCTGCATGCCGCGGCTCTTGTCATGGTACGCGGGCACCACATAAACAGAGACATCGCGGATTGTCGTCGAGATCTTCTGCCAGTCTTCTCCCGCGGGCGTGAGCCCGTGGAGAATCGCCGGCGTTCCCTGGGCCATGTGCACCTGGCTATGCGGCCCGTGGCGGTGGCTTGTGGTGACGATATGTTGCGGCAAGGTCGGCCGCGGCAAGTCGAAGGCGCCGTGTGGATCGGTGAGCACCCGGGTGCCCTTCGACGACGTGATTTGAAAAGTCGAGTGGCCGAACCACTCGAGCGTTACTGCGGGCGCGGCGCCAACCGCCACCCGCATGACGCGATTCTGCACAACTTCGATCTCGTGGCAAAAACTCCATGCCGCCCGTGGCAGAAACATCCATATCGCGGCGAGCAGCCATTTTAGGATCGTTAGATTGTGTCGAAGTAGTGGCACCGGCTGCATGGACGTTTCTGGTTTCTAGTTTCTGGTTGGGTCGCGGAAGACTAGCTCGTGTCTTGTCCCAGAAGCTCGTTGAACCGTTTGCAGGTCTTTGTTGTCATGCCGCGCGGCGGCAAACTAGAGACTAGTAACAAGAAACCTGAAACTAAATTAACCCCCATTTCCTTCTCATCCACCACTCGATACTGAGTAGGGCGAGCATGATGGCGAACGGCCAGAGATTGCTCCACAGCCGGGTCTGCCGCTGCTCGACAATCTCCGTCGGCGCGATGCTGTCGAGCCGCGCGGCGATCCTTTCCAGCGCCTTATCGTTCCAGTCCTCGATGGCGATGTACTCGCCCTTGCTCGATTCGGCGATTTGTTTCAGCAGATCGAGCCGCGGCCGGCCGTCGTCGGCCTCGCCAAAAAAATAGGCGGCGGTGAAACTGCTCCGGTCTTTGCCGAGGCTCTTGCCGCTGAGACTCGCCTCCGCTTCGACCCGATAAGTGCCTTCGCGGGTCGGCGTGAATTCGCCCGCGTATTCGCCTTCTTCGGTGCCCGCGGCGGCCGCCACCAAGATCGGCTCGCCCTCGGGAGTGAATACGCGCAGTTGCACGGAAGCCTCGCGCGTCGGCGTGAAATCGTCTTTGAGCACGCGCAATTTGATCGCGACCTTTTCGCCGGGCTGGGAAAGCGCGATCGGCTGCAGCTGCACCTGCTCGAAAGACGGCTCCTGAGCCAGCCAGCGCACCGCCTGGCGCATGAGTTTCAAGTGATGTTGCGGCGTTTGTTTGTTGCCGACTGCAATAAAGTTCCAGCGCCAGGCGTCGTCGGTCATCAGCGCGAGGGTGCGGCCCTTGCCGTGGCGGCCGATGGCGAGCAGCGGCGCGCCGCCGGCGGTGAGCAGGGTTTCACCGCGCACGCGGCGCACCTGGTTCATGCCGGTCAATGCAGGCAGCTTGCGCCACGCCTCTTCGTTGGCTTTCGGGTCGGGGACCAGACGGGTTATCGGATGGGCTTTACCGGCAGGAGTCAGCGCGGCTTGCAACCCGTCGCGCATCTCAAAGACGCCCTTGCCGTCCAATTCGACCGGCAGCACCTCGCGTAGCGCGCTCTCGCCGTAACCGCCGCTATCGAACCCGCGTGGCCCGCCGAACATGGCGAGCCCGCCGCCGTCGCGCACAAAGTCGCGGACTCGTTCGAGATACACAGGGTTGAAATAGGCGCGGTGGGAAAAGTCGTCGAGAAAGATCAGGTCGAAGTTCTTTAACTCCTCGAGAAAAATATCGTCGATCGGAAACGGGATGAGGCTCAACTGGGTTTCCGGCACGTCGACGGAGTCGGTCGGCGTGCGCAGGAACACGAACGACACCAACTCGATCAGCGGATCCTGCTTCATCGCCATGCGCAAAAACCGATAATTCCAAGCCGGCGAGCCGGACAAGGTCAAAATCCGGATCTTGTCCCGCCGCACCTCGACCTTGAAATCTTTATGGTTGTTCTGGGTGATTTGCTCGCCGACCTGGGCCGGAATGCTGACCGAAAAACCGTGCGTGCCGAGCTCTTTCGGCGTGAACGCGAGGGTCACCTTTTGCTCGAACAAGTCATCATCAATGGTGACCGACCGCGAGGTGATGAGATTTCGGCCGCGGTTGAAAAGCAGCGGCACGGTCTTGCCTTTCATGCCCGAGGCCTGGATCGTCAGGTCGATCTTGAATTCACGGCTGCGGAAGGCAAAATCCGGCGCGCCGAGCTTGGTGATGCGCACGTCGGTAAACCCTTGAGCTTCGCCGACGCCGACGGCGAAGACCGGCACCGGCAGCGGCGCCATGCCCTCGATCGATGTCTGAGCGCCGTTGGCGATCCCGTCGGAAAACACGACGATGGCGGATTGCGCGGCGCGGTCGCGAGCGGCAGCTTGCAGTAACTCCACGAGCCGGGTTCCGGGGTCCTGCGCCTGCAAGCCCGGGAGACTGCCCGCCGCGATCGGTTCCAGGCTCGTGCCGAAGCGAATCAACCGCAGATCGTAATCGCGGCTCAATTTTTCGATCAGCGGCTCCGGACCGGCGGTGAGCTTTTCGCGCACGACATCGAGCCGGCTTAGCGGATCCTTATCGCCCCGAGCGGGTTGCGAGTCGGCGGGAAAAGCCATGCTCTGGGAGCTGTCGATCAGCACCGTCAAAGGACGGCGCAATTTCGTCGTGCGCCGGTCGATCAGCGCCGGCCCGAACAGGAAAAAAATC
>JAICHC010000379.1 GCA_025922795.1 Candidatus Binatia bacterium
GACACTGTTTTCTGATTATGATCCGGCGGTCACGCGAGGCGGTCAGAGAAACAAGCCGGATGTAGAGTCCCTGTTTGACGAAATGGTCGCACGATCCGAGGATCTCCGGATGCCAGAAGTCAAGCCGTACCATTTTCAATTCTACTGGAAACACAGAACGCCACGCCGGCGAGCCGCATTCAACGAGTACCGCAAAAAGTTCGGCTTGCCAGAGGTGGCGACCGACGATTAACCGCCGCTGAAGCGAA
Organism: Candidatus Binatia bacterium; assembly: GCA_025922795.1. The sequence continues at coordinate 249 of JAICHC010000379.1, forward strand.
TCTCGGAAGATCGCTCAGCGGCATCACGTTAGCCGCCGCTTCGTTTTTCCGCGCCAGGAAACCAACCGCCGTATTTGACCACCGCGTAAATACTCGATCTGACCGGCGTGGCGAGTGTTGCAGTTGATGACGCTGGCGAAACGGACGCTAAGGGTGGGCAATGGAGAGTATTGCGGTTCGTTGAGGACTCGGTTCAAGTCGTCATTTGTCACGGCCGATAAGTAATCTTTCGTTTGCGCGAAGACGGCGTCGAGATAATCGAGCAACAATGTTTTGTCCGTGACAGTGAACGCTTCGACCTGCTCGGCGGTGTGCCGATGGCCGGATCCATAATCTCTCGGGTTTGGCGCCATATGGAAGCGCTCATGCCAGCGATCGGTGATCCACAACTGCGGTCGATCTAGCAGACCGGAAAAGTTGGCATCCTGTACCCGCGCGATGTGCCAGGTGAGCCAAGCAATAGGCGGCTTGGGCGGCGCGAGCATTTCTTCCGCGGTTAGATCACTGATTGCCTCGCGCACCATATGACGAACCCGACCCAAAGCATCCAACACCAATCCGGCGCCTTCCATGACTCACCTCGTTGCAACTGAATGACGGAATCCCTTAAGCGACGATCGCTTTGACTCTGTCGCGAACTTCGAGACCTTTTTCTTTCATCAGCGGCAGATAATTCGGATTGAACCACTTCTCCAGCGCTTCGGTATAGCCCCGGCGCTCGCGCAGGCGATCGTACCAGTCCGGAATATGCGGCCGCTTGTCCCAGAGGAACTGCAATTGCAGATGATCGAGCCGGGTAATGTACGGCGCGTAGCCGATATCCGCCAACGAAAACTCTTTTCCCGCAAGCCACGGACTCTCGGCAAGTGTCGCTTCGATATCACTCAGCAGCCTGTCGAAACGCTTGATCGCCTCCGGAAAGAAGCGCGACTCGACGCCCTTGGTGACATTCTCCCAGCTCTTCTCGCGCTTCGCCGGATCGGGCATCTTTCTGTGAAACTCTTCGAGCGCCTCCATGCCGATAGCGAGCTTCTGTTAGCGAAAGGTGATTGCCGAGCTGACGACGCTGGTCGCCGCGTGCACGCCTTCGTCGAGCTGCTTGGTCCAGAGCCGCATGCGCGCGCGCCCGGCGGCAGCGTCGGGTTTTAGTGCCGGCTCAGGATAGGCGTCGTCGAGGTATTCATTGATCACCGTCGACTCGATGATCACGACCCCGTTGTCCACCAGGGTCGGCACCACGGCGTTGGGATTGAATTTTAAATATTCCGGCTTCTGCTGATCGCCGGCGCGAAGATTCAAGTGGTGCCCGTCCCAAGCGAGCTTCTTCTCCGCCAAGACGAAGCGGACCTTTTGCGCGCAAACCGACATGTCGTTGTGATAAAGTTCGATCACGGTCCGCTTCCTCCTAACTTGTTGCAGTCATTCCGCGGCAATCTCCTGACCGTTGTGAATCAACTTGCCGGCAACCGGAACCGGATTTTTCAACGAATTGATTGTGTGGCAGCCCTTTTCGATCAGCCGCAGCATCTCCTGAACTTTCTCAGACGGTGCCGGACTCTTGATCTTGAAAACGTAGGTCAGCTCGCGGCATCCCGGCGAAACATCTTCGAGCAGCAGCTTGCCGCGGGTGTCGTAGGTCATGCGAATGTCCATCTCGGCGTCTTCGATCTCGATGTCTAGCTGTGACGCGTACCGCGTCAATTGGCTGAACATTCAAAATCCCGTCGCCGCGACGAAGTACTGCAGCGGTGAAGGCGCTTTGCCGCCCCCTTTGCGCGACTTCGCCTCGTCGCACTGGATGGTGTATTCGCCGACGCGGGCCTCCTTCAATTGATTCTCGATCAGCCGAATCACCGCTCGCGTCGTGGTCGTATAGCCTTCCGAGCCTTGCTTCGCCCGCTCCTGCTGCTCTTTATGCACCTGCCGGAACGCTTCCCGATCGATTCTGCCCGATGGCTTGCTCATTATACTCCCCCGTATTCTCGACCAAGTGTCGTTCACCCTTGCAAAAAGTCATGCGCCTTGATGCCCGTCGCGTCGGCCATGCGGTCGTTGAAATTGTACAGGCAGATGACATAGACGATATCCAAAATATCGCGATCGTCGTAACCGTGGGCGCGCAGGGTCTGTACATCCGCTTCGCCCACGGTCCATGGCGCCACGGTCAATTTGACCGCGTAGTCAAGCATCGCCCGCTCCGCCGCGGCCAGGTCCAATTTGGTGTAGTCTTGTTTGATACCTTCGACTAAAGGATCGTCGTTCGATTCGGTACGGAGAGCCTCTCCGTGGGCGGTCATTCAATAGCTGCAGTGATTGGTCGCCGAAACGACCGTGGCGATCATCTCACGCTGGCGCCGCGTGATGCGCGAATCGCCGCGCATGATCGACACGTCGAGCGCGCGCCAGGCGGCGAGATTTTCCGGATTGAGGCTCTGCACCTGCCGGATCATCGACACCTTGCCGCGCGCGGCCGACGGGCCCGAGCCGGACTCATAAACTTCCTTGAGCGTGCCGGTCGCTTCGGCCGGCGGGACTATCGTGATATACGGCATGGCTACTCCTTCTGTGTGGCCGCGGTCCGGTTCGCTTGCTTCTCGGACAAAATATGGCGCACCGCCTCGACGATTTCATACCGGTGGCTCGCGCGATCCGGATTGGCGCGGAGCAGATCGACGATCTTTTGCGCCTCCGCCTGCGAGTAAAACAACCCTACTGTGCTGACGACGCCATCGGGGTCGATTTCATTGACGTAAAGTTTTTCCATAAAAACACTTTCCGAACTTAGCGCCTCTGCGCCTTGCGGGAGATAATCTCTTCGGACCCTGCTAATAACTCTTCGGGGTTTTGTAACCGACTTGCTTGCGCTCTCTCATGAACGCTTTATACGTCTCCGGATGAGACTTCACGATGTACGGGCAGGCGTCGACGCAGAGATGGCAGTACTCATCTCGCAAGCGCGAGTAGGGGTAGCATTTCTCCAGATCGATCAGCCAACGTTTGATGCCATGGGTCATTACGTGATCCTGAGGAATCGCGTCGCCCGGGCAGTTGCGCTGGCAGACGTTGCAATTCATGCAGAAGTCCTGCACGCCGAATTCCCGAGGCCGGTCCTCCACCAGCGGCAAATCCGTGGTGACGAATCCTGGGCGAAAGCTCGCGCCGTATTTTTCGTTAATCAAACTTCCGTGGCGCCCGAGCTCGCCGAAACCGACTTGGTAAAAAATCGGAATCGCTTGTACCTCGCTGGCGCCGTTGTGATGGGCGATTGCCGGGTAGCCCATCTCACGCACGTAGGCGGCCAGCGCCGTGGCGATCTCGGTGCACTTCGCATAGGTCCGCATCGCCTCTTCTTCCACCGCATCCGGACCCTGCAGGACCTTGTCGTAATCCTCTGCGACACAGCACGCGATGACGAACTCATGCGAGACTTCCGAGCCGAGATCGATCATATGCGGCTGCAAGCGGCAGACCCCGACCATGTTGGCGCCCAGCTCCGCTGCCTTGGCCTTGATTCGCGCGGTCATCGCCAAAGGATCGTCGACCTCCAGTCGTTTCCCGTTGACGGGACCGTCTCTATAGGGGGCCAGCTTCACCCAGCTGGCGCGAAAAGCTTGAATGACCGGTTTGACCGCAGCATAGTGACGAGACTCCGTCGCGCCGGTGGCATGAACCATCTCGGCCAACACCGGGTCGGCCATGCCCTGCTCTCGTCTCGGTGTTATTCCGCGCATACTAACCAACCCCTCCCTGCGATCTTCTTCATGCTGCAATTCATGTTCACCTCTTTATCGACGGGATCTAATCCTCCGCCCACGTTTCGTCGATAAACTCATGCGGGTTGTTTACTCGATCACATGGACAGTCACGTCGCCGACAACTCGCGCGACGCAAGCCAGTCTGTCATCCGGCCCGGCATTCATCATCTCGAGAGTCAATTCTTCGTTTTCGTTCTTTTCGCTGAGGTTTTCCTTACCGGACAGGATCTTCACCCGATCCGTGCCGCAAATCGCTTCGGTGCAGTCGTGGCGCAGCTGCAAGCCGTTCTGGATCGCCGAAACCAGGATGCTTGTGCCCGCCGCCACTTCAAAAGACTGTCCGGC
>JAICHC010000380.1 GCA_025922795.1 Candidatus Binatia bacterium
CGGGCTGAGTCACGACGACAGACAGCTTTGTCCACATGAACGCCCAGTCTCCGAGCACCTGGATTTCCTGGATTTCGCCGGTTCCGTCGAACTGCGTCTGTTGATTCGAGTGAGCTTTCGCCGCCGAGGCAAAAGTCGACTTTCCTATCAGCGGAGGTTGGCCCGGCAGCAGAAATACGACATCGTCCGCCATCAAACTCAAAAGCTTCTCGGTGTCGCCGGCCCGGGTCGCGGCCATCCAGGTCGCGACCAGCTCACGTATTTCCTGTTCATCATTTTGCATGGTTTCTCCTCAGTGATGCCCAGGCCATTACCCGACCCCATATTCCTTAGAATAGTCGGCGGTCAGCCATCGTTCGGGCCGCATGCGGACAAGCACGTTGTCGGCATGCGTGGGTAAGTTTCGCGTCTCCTCGACATACCGGTCGCCCTTCTCTTTCCCGAGATAACGCCGGGCGAGCGGGCGCAGGTCGCGCTCAATGTCCGCCGCTTCGGTAGAAACGACCGGACCCTCGACGCTGACGTATTTGTATGGCGGACGTTCCGTCTGCGCGCAGAGACTGAATCTGCCGGCCTGCGCGAGAAGTCGTCCCTTCAGCGACTCCCTGCCGGTCATGATTCGCAGTTCTCCACCCGGATTATAGGCATACCAGATCGGCACCGCGAGCGGTCCGCGGCCTGGGTCGGAAATGCTAATGATGCCGATGTGGACATCGGCAAGAAACGTCTCGCGCTCTTGTTGGGTCATGATAAGCGACATTTCGTCCTCCGTATCGAGTGGGTCATTCCACGCGGTGAAGTTTGCAACGGCGATCGCTGATTGCGCTCCTCCATATTCGTCGTTTGCTTGTAGGTCGAGCCGTCGTTTTTTAGTTGAGATTATTCAGGCTGCATTCCTCACGGGTGTCGACCCGCATTGTACCGATCTCAAAATCTAATGACTTGGTTATCCTCGAGTCAACTCCATGATGACCTTATTCGTTCTACGGGAGCGCTGGATGCCGCGCGATCGTTGTTGCGGTATTCGTCATCAGGGGAGGTAGCGGAGTTGATTGCTAACACGGTTTGGCGACAAAACGTAGCGAACCGCACACACATTTCTGAGCAAGCTGCGACGCGGGCGACGCGTTGTAGCGGCAAGGAGGTCAGAGTTTCGCGATATTGATCCTTGTGCTCGGAAGTTCGCCAGAGGAACTCATGGCGCGTCAGGCCGACTCGCCAAGAACACGGGCAGGTATCGATTGTGCTGCTTGTATTCGGCGGATCGTCCGGGTGACTGGCTTAGCAACGTCAAACTAAATACGCGACGCCATCGTCGTCGCGAAATCCCGACAATTGCGAGCTACTTTTTCTCGGGAGAGTAAAAGGTATCGAGCAGCTGTTTGCGCATCCGCACCTCCCCTCCCGGTAGGGTGTCGAACTTTGTCGTGCCGTCGGTTTTCTGCAAGATCCGCCGCCCTTGGGAGTCTTGATCCATCGACAGAAGCAGCTTCTCGAGGCGATCGGCCAGCGCGGGAGCCAAATCTCTTCTGATCGACAGCAGATGGCGTGGCAGCCTATCCGTTTGCGCCAGGATGGTTATGTCCGACTTTTTGCCGGCATCAAGAGTGGCATAGTCGTCGTTGCTAAAGGCTCCGGCCGCCACCTGCTCGGTCAGAACCAAGTCGACGAGTTTGTCCTGAGAATAGGCAAAAATGTAACCGATTTCCCCGGGCGAAAGATTGGCTTCAGTTCCGGTCTTCGCCGAAAGTTTGAAGCCCTTTCTTGACAGGAAGAGTTTCGGGAGAAAATGGCCGGAAGTCGATCCGGGATCTTCAAAGGCGATGATCCTTCCGCGAAGATCTTCCAGGTGCTTCGTTGCGCTGTTTTTTTTCGTGAAAATCAGGGATTCGTATTCGGACATGCCTCCCTTCCAACGCCTGAGGAGCAACTTCCCGGCGCCGTATACGTCGTTGATTAAATACGTGGGATAGGGACTCTCCATGTAAAAATCGGCCTTCTTCTCGGTCAAAAGCTGGGCGAGCCGAGGTTGGGTCGGAGCCATGGCGATTCTTCCCTCGATCGCCGACCCGGAGGAAAGCTTCCTTGCCAGGTAGCGCACAAAATCTTGAAAGTGCGCCTCGATCTCCTTCCGGTTGGTTTCCGCGACGATTCCCAAAGTGATCGTCTTCGCTTCCATCCTGCCGGGCATCTGCCCGATTGCACGGGAGCCCAAGATGACGTCGAAAAAAAGAATCGGAAAAAAGACGGCGATCTTGCGCGTGTGTTTCACCACAAAGATTAACGTCATGACGAACTACTCCTGCTGCCGTATCTATACAACCGAAGAGACTTTGGCAAGCACATTCGCTCCGCATCGGTCACGTAATGAAGAGCGCTTTACCGCGTAGGCATTATTGCTTAAGTTCCCTGGCCTTGCTGGATGTCCAAACATGATCTGTGGCGATGTGAGGCGCTATGCGATATGGCATTGAAGAGCCAGGCGGGAGCGGTGTCGGTGTTTTAAGGGCCGGGCGGAGCGGTGAGAGAAGCGATCGAGCGCTCAGGAGTAAACCTATCCGAAGCGCGCCAAAAGTTTTTTGCGTCCCGCCATGAGCTGTGTGCTTTGGCTGCACACGGAACGGAGATGACATGGCCAGCAGAGTCGAAGTCGGAGGTCTTAAGATCGATGAGCGGCTGTATCGTCTGGTGCGCGACGAGATCGCGCCGGGCACCGGTGTCAAGGTCGAACGCTTTTGGAAATCTCTCGGCGCGATCGTGAGAGATCTGGGGCCGAAGAATCGCGCGCTCTTGGCAAAGCGCGACCGGTTGCAACAGCAGATCGATGAGTGGCACCTGGCTCACTTTGGTCAGCCGTTTGACCTGCCGGTTTACGCCGCCTTTCTGCAAGAGATCGGTTATCTCGTCCCCGAGGGGAAAAGATTTAAGATCAGCACGGCTAACGTCGATCCCGAGATCGCCACGATCGCCGGAGCCCAGCTCGTCGTCCCTCTCGACAACGCCCGCTATGCCTTGAACGCCGCCAATGCTCGCTGGGGAAGTCTCTACGACGCGCTATACGGCACCAATGTGATCGCGGAAGAGGACGGCGCGGAAAAGGGCGAACACTACAACCCCAGGCGGGGCGCTAAGGTGATCGCTTACACGGAGAAATTTTTAAGCGAGGTCGTCCCCCTCAAGCGCGGAAGTTACTCCGACGTCACGCGATTTTTTCTGAAGCGAGTGAGCCGCAGGAAAAAACTCGCGGCGATGCTCAAGGACGGAACAACCGTCGGCCTGGCCGATGGGCGGCAATTTCTCGGCTACCAGGAAAATGGCGCGGAGTTGACTGAAATCGCGCTCAGCAACAACGGTGCCCGCATCTTGATCCAATTCGACCGAAACCACCCCATCGGCAAGGCCCACCCGGCGGGTGTGAAAGATGTGGTCCTGGAAGCGGCGATCACCACCATCGAAGATTGCGAAGACGCGGTCGCGGCGGTGGACGCCGCCGACAAGGTCACGGTCTATCGACATTGGTGCGGCCTCATGAAAGGAACGCTGGAAACCACGTTCGAAAAGAACGGCCGCCCGCTGACCCGAAGGCTGAATCCGGACAAATTTTTTACCACGCCGACCGGAAGAAAGCTCACTTTGCCCGGAAGAAGCCTGCTGCTGGTGCGCAACGTCGGCATTCACATGTATACCGACGCCGTCATGACCAAGAACGGCGAGGAGATCCCCGAAGGTTTTCTCGATGCCATGACCACGGCGCTGGCCGCCATCCATGATCTCAAGCGAAAGGGAAAGTATCGCAACAGCAAGACGGGCAGCATTTACATCGTCAAGCCGAAACAGCATGGTCCGGAGGAAGTCGCCGCGACGATCGAACTTTTCGCACGGATAGAAGACGCTCTCGGACTCAAGCGGAGGACTCTTAAGATCGGCATCATGGACGAAGAGCGGCGGACTACGGTCAATCTGAAGGAATGCATCCGAGCCGCGAAAGATCGCGTAGTGTTTATCAACACGGGTTTTTTGGATCGCACCGGCGACGAGATCCACACCAGCATGGAGCTGGGAGCGATGCTGCCGAAGGAAGAGATCAAAGCGCAGCCCTGGATCAAGGCGTACGAAGACTGGAACGCCGACATCGGCATCGAGACGGGATTTCGCGGCAAAGCTCAAATCGGCAAGGGGATGTGGACCATGCCGGACGAAATGCGCGAGATGGTCAGGACCAAGATCGCCCATCCGCTCGCCGGCGCGAGCACCGCCTGGGTGCCGTCGCCGACCGCCGCGACCCTGCATGCGCTCCACTACCACGAGGTCGACGTCGCGGCGCGCCAGGAGGAGCTCAGCTCGCGCC
>JAICHC010000381.1 GCA_025922795.1 Candidatus Binatia bacterium
CATCTTTCCCAAGATACCGCTAAAACATTCTATCTGATCGGCAAGCCCGGAATATCGATTACCGGGCGCACCTCGACGGTGCCTTTGCGCGCCATGGGAATCCGTTCCGCCACCGCGAGTGCCTCGTCGAGATTTTCGGTTTCGATCAAGAAGTAACCTCCTAACTGCTCGCGCGTCTCGGCAAACGGCCCGTCGGTTACCGACCGCCTGCCCTCGCGTACGCGCACGCTGGTCGCCGTTGCCGTCGGGTACAATGGGTTGGCGCCGAGATACTGCCCGCGCGCGTGTATCTCATGGGCCAGTTGCAGCGACTCCGCGTAGCAGGCTTGCCGCTCGCTCTCGCTCAAGGCTTTTTCATCGAGGTAGATCAATAGTAAATATTTCATGAATCGGCTTCCTCATCGTCGATTGGTTCGTAATGGCTCCTCGGCGGCGGCCAACGCAGCGGTTTGCTTCCGCGGTTGCCGATGCCCTTGCCTAGGCGTCAGGCCGGTTGACCCAGATCGATCAGATCATGCATTAGTGTGACAGATCCAAGATCAGCCATTTTCGTAAGCTCGCCGCAAGCTCGCGACGTCGATTTTACGCATTTGCATCATGGCTTGCATGACTCGGTTCGATTTTTCGGCATCTTGGTCTTGCAGCATCTCGACCAAGGCAGACGGAACGATTTGCCACGACAAGCCGAACTTGTCCTTGAGCCAGCCGCACTGCCCCGGTTGGCCGCCGGCGGATAGTTTTTCCCAAAGCTCGTCTACTTCCTGTTGAGTCTTGCAATCGACGGACAGGGATATGGCTTCGGTGAACTTGAACATTGGACCGCCGTTCAGCGCGATGAAGTCCTGGCCCTCGAGTTGGAAAGCGATCGTCATGACCGATCCCTTCGGGCCCGGTCCGGCATCGCCGTAACGCGTGATGTCGGTGATCTTCGAGTTTTTGAAGACCGAAATGTAAAGACTTACGGCTTCCTCGGCGTTGTTGTCGTACCATAGAAAGGGCGTGATCTTTTGCATGGCGTTTTACTCCTCTTCGATCTTAAGGCTGGACGATGACCATCCAAGCGACGCCGAAGCGGTCGGCGACCATGCCGAAGCAGGGCGACCAAAAAGTTTTGCCCAGCGGCATCTGCACTTGTCCACCCTCGGCCAGCGCGTTGAACTTTTTATGCGCGTCGGCTTCGTTGGCGGCGGTGAGCGATAATGAAAATCCTTGAAAACTCCCGCCCTCGCTGAAGCCGTCGGAGGCCATCACGTTTCCGTCGCCGCTGCGCAGGCAGCTGTGCATGATCTTGTTGTCCCAGCCGGCCGGCACCATGCCGGGCGGCGGCGGTTCCGGGCTCTCCTTAAAACGCATCATCATCAGCACTTCCGCGCCCAACACTTTTTTGTAGAACTCAACGGCCTCCTCGCAACGGCCGTTAAACGTCAGATGGGGTTCGACGGGCATATTCGCGTCTCCTTTTTTGGTTGGCAGGCCTCGATCGTTCTAACTATTTTTCAATTCGCGGTTCAGCTGTATTGATATTCTCAATGGATTGCTCGTCAATCGGGCGCATCTCGAAAGTCGCCACCCGAATGCCTGGATGCTTCGACATCAATTCGGTCGCGTGGTCCAGATTTCGCGTATCGAGCAAAAGAATACCGCCGATTTGCTCCTTGGTTTCAGCAAAGGGACCGTCGGTGACGGACACCTTGCCGCTGCGGTAGCGCAGAGTTTTGGCGGTTCGCGCGCTTTGCAGTCCCTCCAGGCGAACGAAATGGCCATTCTTGCGGAGATCGTTGTCATAAGCCAGGCACGCTTTAATGAAGGCCGCGCGCTGGCTTTCAGACATGCGGTCAAACTTCTGCTCGTCTATATAGGATAGGCAAAGAATCTTCATAGTTTTATTCTCTGGCTTTACCCGTGGTCGTTCGGCATGCTGCGAAATCGACATGCTGGATAGCTGCGAATAAGAAATCAGAGCTCCATCTCTTCGATGCTACGCACTTCGACCGCGCCACCCGCCGTGAGCGTCGGGATCCGGGCGGCCATCGACATCGCCTCGTTCAAATCCTTGCAATCGATCAGGTGGAGCCGCCCACTTCTCTTTGGTTTCGGCGAAAGGCCCATCGGTAAAGACCGCCTTGCCGTTCTTCATGCGCACTGTCTTCGCCGACGCCGCGGGAGAAAGTTTTGCTCCGCCGCGGAGAAGGCCGCCGGATCGAACATAGAATGACAGACGGTGAGCTGGCGGCATCCGCCGAACAGCTCGAGCAGTCGCGTGCCGCCGGCCGGGCCGTCGAAGACGTCCCTTTCGATCCTGACCATAGGCCGGCGCCGCCGTTCGGCGGTCACCGCGTCGCGCTGGCGACACAGTTCCTTTTCCCGGGCGAGCAGGCGCAGGCGGGCCTCCAGCCACTGGGGACGGGATACGATCAGGGGAAGTTCCACGTTTACAGGGGGTTCCAGGTAACCCATGGTCAAGTCCTGCTTCGCTCTCTAGCTGACGGTCCTGCTCTAACGTTAGATAGTCGTTCGTCGGAGACCAAAATCGACAACACCTGCTGCTGCAGTTTATTTTAATTCTTGCAGCCGGCGCTCGATGAACCGGCGCTCAGGCGCCTGGTGGGTGAGCGCCAGAGCCCTTTCATAGGCGGCTCGAGCATCGGCGGCCTTTCCCAGCCGGCGGCAGAGGTCCGCCCGCGCTGAATGAACGAGGTGGTAGTTAGCCAGTTCGCCGTGCGCCAGAATCGCGTCGATAAGCTCGAGACCCGCCGCCGGACCGTCGCGCATCGCCACGGCGACGGCGCGATTCAGCTCAATCACCGGAGACGGCGCCGCGCGCGCGAGCAAGTCATACAATCCGACGATCTGCGCCCACTTCGTTGCTGAAGCCGTGGGCGCCTCAGCGTGCACGGCCGCGATCGCGGCCTGAAGGGTATAGGGTCCGAAGCGGCGCGATGACAGAGATTGTTGGACCAGCGCCAATCCTTCGGCGATGTAGGCGCGATTCCAGAGAGAGCGATCTTGGTCTTCTAAGAGAATCAAGTCGCCTGCCTGCGAAGTTCGCGCCGCGCGCCGCGACTCTTGCAGCAGCATTAACGCGAGCAGGCCGGCCGCTTCCGGCTCCGGCAGCAACTCCAGCAAGAGCCTCCCAAGACGGATCGCCTCGCCCGATAGATCGGCGCGCGTGAGCGATGCGCCCGAGGAGGCGGAGTATCCCTCGTTGAAAACGAGATAGACCACTTCCAGCACGCTGTCCAAACGATTCGCCAACTCAGCCGGCGCCGGCACCTGATGCGGAATGCGCGCGTCGCGAATCTTGCTCTTGGCGCGCACGATCCGTTGAGCTAACGTCGCCGCAGATGTCAGATAGGCGCGGGCGATCTCTTCCGTGGTCAAGCCGCAGACCTCGCGCAAGGTCAACGCCACCTGCGCGTCCGGCGACAGCGCCGGATGGCAGCAGGTAAAAATCAGCCGGAGCCGGTCGTCTTTCACGCTCTCATCGTCGTATTCCGATGGGTCGCTGGCTGCAGCATGAAGCCGCTCGGCGATTTCCGCCACCGAGGCGTCGAAGCGGGCGCGCCGGCGCATGGAGTCGATCGCCTTGAAACGGCCCGTCGAAACCAGCCACGCACGAGGATTGGCCGGCACGCCGTCGCGCGGCCACTGTTCGATCGCCGCTGTAAAGGCCTCGTGCAGCGCCTCCTCGGCGGGATCGAAGTCGCCGAGCAGGCGGATTAACGTGGCGAGGACATGACGCGAGTCGGAACGGTAAATGGCGTCCACCGTCTCGCGCGCGTGTTCGGCCGTGCTCTCTAAACCGAATTGTGGGGTTCGATCCATTACGTGTCACCTCTATTTACGCCGGCGATGGCAATTGAGAGCGGCGATCGATTTCGCATTTTCCGTCCATCGATCGCGCTCTAAATATGATTAATTTTCTCGCAATCGATGGCAAAATCAACGAGGGATTGTAGATCGGCGGCAAGGCGAATATCTAGGAAACGATAGAGGCAGTATCGAATACAAGCCGAACCGCTTCGCAGCGCAAGAAGTCAGCGCGCAACAAGCAAGTTCTCGATCTGCGTGGTGCCCCCCGACCGCCGTCACGTTCGACGGTAAAGGGAGGCGAAGCGGTTCTCAGGTCATGATCAAGCCGTTCGAAGCAGCGCGATCAAGCAACCTGCCAGGCAAACGTTCACAAAGCCGGGCCCAGGCTGGTAAGCACACGCGAAAGCCGGCAGCGCGGGCTTCTCGCCGCAGCTGACTATTTCATCAATCTGGGCAGGAACAGAACGATCTCCGGAAAGATAATCACCAAAGCGATGGCGACGAGCAAAGCGATCCAAAAGGGTGTGACGC
>JAICHC010000382.1 GCA_025922795.1 Candidatus Binatia bacterium
GCTTTTTATACCCGCTTCGCGCCGGGTCAGGAATACCCAGTGATACGTGCTGTGGGGCGAGCCCAGGTAGATAAATTTATCGAGGTCATACAAGACGCCCTTTTCCCCGAGCACTGCGTTGGCGACCAAGGCTCCGCCGATGCGTCCGATCGTGAGTCCGTCGGGTTTGGTGTTTTTATAGATATGATTGGCGGCTTTGATGCCTCCTCCACCGGGCATGTATTCGGAAACAATCGTCGGATTTCCAGGAATATGCTTCTGCAAAAACGGTAGCATCGCGCGGGTCAGCATGTCCGAAGATCCTCCCGCCGACGTGCCCTGAATGATTGTCAGTGTTTTGCCCTGGTAGAAGGGTGTCTGAGAGTACGCCTCGCCGGAGCAGAAGATGAGCAATAAAAACAAGGTTGCCGCGAACTTAACTCGTCTATTCAGCTTCATTTCGAGCCCTCCTTGTTCTCAACGGGAGATTCAAATCGTTCAAACCCGTTCAACCGATACGCTCCCTTCAAGCCCCCACCTCTTTCCTCCCCCGTGACCCGGGCGAGGATGAAGGAGGAGGTTTAAACGACTTGAACTATTGGAACGTTTTGAACTCATTCACTTCAACGCGGTGGTAGCGGGCCGTGCTCGGCCATTTTCTTATAGAGACTGACGAGTTCCGGGTCGCGCGGCAGCTCGCGGATCGCGACTTCCATTTCTTCGCCCGTGAGCGGCGTCGCGTTGGTCGCCATCAGTTTTTTGAATCCATTGTGAAACTCGGCATCCTTGAATGCTTTGGCCATGGCGCTGCGCAGTGTCTTCACGATCTCGGGCGGCGTGCCCGGCGGCAAGATGTAGGGCCAGCGTGGATAGAGAAAGGTGCGAAACAAGTTGACCAGCTGTCTTTCCCTGTCGGTCTTGGCGAAGTTTTCCAGCTCCGGGACTTTGGGCAATCCTTGAGCGAATCGTCCCTTGGGAATCGTGATGGAAGCATGAAATTGGAAGAACCCTTTTTCAAGCAACTCGCGGTTGCGCTGCAAGATCGTGTCTGCGCCGTTGGCACGCAAATCGACTTCACCCCTGGTCAAGGCGATATCGATTTCGGGCCCGCCGTAGCCGACCACCATCTTGGGCTCTTTCAGTCCCAGTAAATACGCAAACAGACGGCCGGCGACGAAAATCGGATGACCGACCGCTTGCGCGCCGATTCGAAGCCCGCTCGCCGCGCGCAGTTTGTCGATCGTGTCGAAGCCGGCATCCTTGCGGCTGACAAACACGTAGGGATCGCCACTCTCGGTGGAGCCGAGATAGATAAGCTTTTCGAGATCGTACTGTGATCCGGGCAGCCCGAGGATCGGGCCCACGACCAAGCCCGCGCCGACCGCGCCGATGGATAAACCATCCGGCTTAGCGCTCGAGAAAATGTAATTGGCGGCTTTCCGCCCGGCTGCGCCGGGCATGTTTTCGACGATTATGGTCGGGTCGCCGGGAATGTATTTTTTTAAGTAGGGAATCAGCGCACGAGCTTGCAAGTCGCCGGTGCCGCCCGGTGTGCCGCCGCGGATGATCTTGATCGTCTTATTTTGAAAGTAGGGCGCCTGCGCCGCGGCCTGGTTTGCGACCAAGCATGAAATCAGTGACAGGCAAAAAATTGCGCCGCGGATGTTTCCCAATTGCATGAGTGGGTTCCCCGTGCTAATCAAATTCTTTGGCCAAAGCTTTCGTCGTCGAAACTGCCCGTCGGCATCGCGCTGTAGCATGTTTCGAATCGGACCGTGGCTTAAGCCAAGCCGCTTGCAAACTGCCATCGGTCTTTTCCGTCTCCATCCGCGGGCTTTCCACAGCCACGATCAAGGCTTGCTTGGTTCGACTCGTGCAAATCGTCGTTAAACCGAGGATAGCGATTGATCGGCTGGAATGATTTGAACTCTTGTAAATCATCGCGGCGGCAGTTTTTTCGGACCCGCCAGTACCTTGAAAAGCTCGATCACTTCCGGATCGCGCGGGATCTCCTTGATTGCCTTCTCGTGATTTTCCGGCAGCAGCGGCGACGGATCGTCCGCGGTGAGTTTCCTATACTCTTTGAAGAAGTCCGGATCCTGATAGGTTTTGCGGAAGGCATCTTGCAAAATCTTTACTCGATCCTTCGGTGTTCCCGGCGGCAGGACGAAAGGCGAGCCTGTGACGCGGAATGCGCGCTGCAGGGCGATCACCTTGCGATCCAGGTCTGTTTTGGCGAAGGTCTCGAGTTCGGGAAGTTTGCCAAAGAACGCATGAGGATGCTTGTCGCCTTTCGGCGTTTCCATGATCGCATGAATGTCCGCCAAGCTTTTTTTAATCCATTCGGGATTGCGCTTCAGGATCGTGTCGGGACCGGTGGCGCGCGCATCGATCTCGCCGCGCATGAGCGCCGGATCGAGCTCGGCGCCGCCGAACGCGGCGATGAACAGAGGATCCTTGAGTCCGAGGATATAAGCGAACAGACGCCCTTCATTATAAGTGGAAAAACCAAGCGACTGGGCGCCGACTTTGACACCCGTCGCAGCACGCAGCTTTTCAATGGTGTTAAAGCCCGCGTCTTTGCGGCTGACGAAAACCGAGTGATACGTGCTGTAGGCGGAGCCGAGATAATGGAACTTATCGATGTCGTATAAGACTCCGGATTCGCCGAGGACAGCGAGGGATACCATGCCGGCACTCAAGTTGCCGATCGTTAGGCCGTCCGGCCGCGCTGAGCGAAAGACGTGATTGGCCGCCTTGCGGCTACCGCCGCCGGGCATGAATTCCATCACGATGGTCGGGTTTCCCGGGATATATTTCTGCAGGAAGGGCACGAGAGCACGCACTCGTAGATCGCCGGTGCCGCCCGGGTCGCGGCCTTGAATGATCGCGATAGTCTTGCCCTGAAAGAACGAAGCCTCCGCGGCCGCGCCCGAGCTTGGCGATAGGAGGGCGGCGATCAACAATATCGCGAGCACGAAGGGCAGTAGCGAACGTTTGGTTATCATAACGCCTCCGGTATGCGTTTAGGCTTCACGCACTGCTCATTTGCTCAAGACTTTTTTCAGACGCTCGATTACTTCAGGCGGCTGGCTGGTCAGTTCGCCGGCTAACGACTGCAGCTCCTCGCCGTCAACCGGGTTGAACTCGTAATTTCTTTTTTTCACCTCGGCGCGGAACTGCTCGTCCTTCATGGTCTTCGCATATGCGTCACGGAGAATTTTCAGCCGATCGGCCGGCAAGCCGGGAGGACCGAACATCGGCCGGCCCATGCCGTCCGCCCCGAGCAGCACAGTGGCCAGTCGGCGGCCAGACTCGGGCGTCTTATATTGATCCATAATCTCGAACACGGTCGGCGTTTGTGGCAATCGGGCATCTCGCTGTTTGGCAGTTTGAAACATGTGGTGGACGAACCCTTTCTTGCGCCAGGTATGATACGGCTCGCGACCGAAGAACGCCTCGATCGTGAAGGCGCGGCATTGTATCTCGCCGCGTTCGACGCCAAGGTCGATGTCCGTGCCGCCGGGATACCCGGTCACGATGTTGAATTTTGCGCCAACGGTTTCCTGCATGAGCTTCGGCAAATAGGAATCCGGGCCCGTGACGCCGGTGGCGCCGCATTTGGGCGGTTCCTTGGCGGTGCGCACGTCTTCGATGGTTTTATAAGGACTGTCGGCGCGCATATACATCTGGCTGGCGCCGCGTGCGGGCGAACCGATCCAACTGAACTTCGCCCAGTCGAACTGGATCTCCGAGCGGCCGATGATTTGGTTGAGATAGAGCGACGGAATGACGGAACCGATGATGGTCAGGCCGTCCGGCTTCACATTGGTATAAAGGTGATTCACCGCGACGACGTGTCCCGCGCCGGGCATGTTTTGCACGATGTAATTGGGGTTGCCCGGAATATTTTTACTCATGTGCTCGATCGTGAGGCGTGCCCACAGATCGTAGAGATTACCCGGGGGCGTACCGACGATAACGCGGATTGTCTTCCCCTGGTAGAACGGCGCTTGTGCGAACGCGCTCGGCATCCACAAGACCGAGCACAGAATCAACAGCCATGCTTTGGTCATTTCATACCTCCGGAAAATTGCATTCGGTTGTCGGTCAAGATCAGTCTAAATGCTGAGAATCGAACGCGCCAAGGCTTATCGAAATCATAAGCAGGCGTCAAGGGATGAATGGAGATGCGGTAAGGAGTGAATTGCAAGAGAAATAAAATCTTGTCTTCGCGATAAAATGTTTTTGATGATGGCGATGGCTGCCGGAAGCGAAAGTCCGTGTGTTACTTCAAAACCGCCAGCGCGTCGCCGACGATTACGCCCGAGCCTTCGGGCAAGACAAACAGCGGATTGATCTCC
>JAICHC010000383.1 GCA_025922795.1 Candidatus Binatia bacterium
CACCCGAACCAGATTGTCGCGCGCGGCGAACAGAAAAGCCGCCGTGAGAGGGAACAGCAGATCGCGCGTGCGCCAGGTCTTGGCCGAGCCGCGCCAGGAGAGCGAGACTATGCCAGCGACGATGAACAAGGTCCCCAGGAGGTTGGTCAGACTCGGCCTCTCCTGAAGAAACGCGATCGCAAAAAAGGTGGCGAACAGCGGAGTGGCGTTGGTCAAGCAGGAGGAGATGGATGCGCCGAGCCGTTCCATGCCTTTGAATATAAAATAGCGCGCCACGCCGGGAACAAAGACTCCGACCATGACGAAAAGTAGATTGGCCGGGAGCCAAAGATCGACCGGCTCGGTAAACATCAAAACGTAAATCCAAAGAAACAAAGAATTGACGCCGAGATTGATGAGCAGGCCGCGAAAGTAGTCGACCGAGAGCACCCCGCGATTGATGACGACCATCGAGACGGCGAACGTGAGTGAGGCCAAAAGAGCGAGGGTGATCGCGACCATGATGTTTCGCAGCGACCTTAACCCGCGACCGTTGCCGGTTCAAATAGCAGGCTGCTGAAAGAGCCACACAGGCCGATCGCCGTGAGATTGTCGAACGGTGCGTTCAATCGCCGGGCAACCATAGAGGGTTGTCCCTACATTGTCATTGGGTTGGCGTTTTCTGCCTGACTTGTAGGGGTAGGCCCCGTGCCTACCGTCCGCTCTTTTTGAGCAGCCTGGATCAGGGTTTTTCAAGCAGACTGATAGCTCGGCTTTCGGAAGCGATAACCAAGACTGAATCAGGGGAGCGGTAACAAATGCGTTGTTGCAACGTCTAAGATGCGCATGGCTTGCGCTCAGTCCATGTGCGAGAAGATTTCTGTGGGGTTCTATTTGGATGGGACTCAATGAAATGGCCGCTGATTTTGGCGATAATCTTCAGCCTATCGTTTGGGTTCGATGGGATGTCGTTAGCGGGACAACGTCACGTCACTGGGACGCATATAACTAGCACCCACCGTTCGGTTTCACGCGCCCGGATTGCGCCCGGCAGGTTCAAGCATCGGCACGGCCGTCGGGTCGCGCCATTCAATCATCCCCACCACTATTGGCGGAATTATCATCCGCCGGTCATTATCTCGCCATATCCACACTATTTTTACGTGCCACCCCCTGTGGTGGCGACCACGCCGTTTTTTTGCCTCTTCCACAATCACGGCTTCGTTAGCCGTGTCGGGTTGCTCGACCACCTGTCGGGCAGGCATCGAATTCCGTTGGACGGCGCCGCATCGCTTTGTCCAGACGGCGCGGAAAATTGTATTTTTCCGCCCTACTGATCGCTTCCCGGCGTCCGTTGTTGCCAGCCCGATTTATTACGGCAGTTGCACCGCAGATCGCTGCGCTTTTCGTGACCGCTGATCCTGTCCGTACCGTCACGACAGTGCTCTCAGGCCCCGCTTTCTCGCCTTTCGAGTTTGCGATATTATCCCACCACCGCCGACGGTAACCGGCTGGGGATCAATACCATGAACAACCTGGTGAGTAAGCTTTCGACTTGGATCGATCCCGGGCGCATCTCCACCGATGCCGCATTGCTCGACGAGCTGTCCTGGGATGCCTTGAGTGAGGGACGGATCCATCCGCGGCGATGTCCGGAAGTGCGTGCACCGATCTGCGCCGTCCGACCCGAGTCAACGGACGAAGTTTGCCGGGTTGTCCAGTTTGCCAATCATGAAAAAATTGCGCTTTTGCCGTTCGGCGGCGGCTCGGGACTTATGGGTGGGGCATTGTCGATTCGGCGCTGCATTGCCGTCGATTTGCGCGGACTCAATCATATTCTGGAGATCGATGCGGCGGCGCGTGCGGCTCGCGTTGAAGCTGGTGTCGTCCTGGAGTCCTTGGATCAGAAAGTAAACGAAATCGGGTTTATTCTTGGCCACGATCCATGGACGCTCCCGGTGGCGACTGTCGGTGGCGCGATCTCGACGAACAGCGTCGGCTACCGTGCGGGCATCTATGGTTCTATGGGCGAACAGGTTTTGGGCCTGGAGGCGGTGTTGGGCAACGGCGAGATTCTACGCACGCGCGCCGTGTCAAAACATTCAGCGGGCGTGAATCTCAATTCTCTCTTGATCGGTGCCGAAGGTTGTTTGGGAATTATCACGCAGGCGACGATTCGAATCTTCCCGAAACCGGACGCGCGACTCTTTGCCGGTTTTTTATTTCTTTCTTTCGAGCAGGGATACGCGGCGATCCAGCAGATGTTCCAGCAACGGCTGCGGCCCGCGATGCTCGACTTCGGCGATGATGAGGACAAGCATGATCCGGGGGCGTTATTGTATTTAGTGTTCGAAGGCAACGGCGAAGTCATCGCCGCAGAAGAAGCGCTCGCCAGTCGGATCTGTTCGTTCCACGGCGGTCGAGAAATGAGACGGCAAGAGCCGGAACAGTTCTGGCTCGAACGCCATGAGATCGCGCGCCGCTTCATGCGTAACCGCCGGCAGCGCCGTGAACGCGGCCGGGACGGTGTCTATCGTGATTGGATTCACGTCGCGCTGCCGGCGTCGAAAGTTCTTGCTTTCAAGCGTGCCGCGCAGGAGGTTATCGATCGCAACGGAGTGCGATTGCAGGAAAGCGGCCTGTGGGTGCAGCCGGAGCTGTTTTCCATGCGCCTCGGCGCGGAAGACCGCGGCTTGGCCAACGCTCAGCTTGCGCTTGAGGAAACCGTCGAAGAGCTGCTGCGTTTGGCACAGCGGCTCGGCGGATCGATGGAATATACGCATGGCGTCGGCATCAAGCTGGCCCCGCTCATGCGCGAGGAGCACGGCTACGGGCTTGAGATCATGCGTCAAATGAAGATCGCGCTTGATCCCAACAACATCTTGAACCCGGGAAAATTGGCGCTGTGATCGATCCGCCGACGCGCCAAATCCGGCTTTGACAACAGGCAAAATTAGCGATAAATAATTTCTCAGGGTTTTTAATCGGAGTGAATAAGCAAGACTTAAAGTATCTTTATCACCAGCATTTTTCCAAAAATGCACCCAAATGGGTGCATTTTTTTTTCTAAACGGGGGAGCCGAAGTTGCAAGCACAAATTGAGATCCTGGCATTGCTACAAACTATCGACCGAGAAATAAAGGAACAAACAGGCCGCAAACAAGACCTGCTCAGCGAGATCGGAATTAAAGAAAGAGAGATTCGCGCCAAGAAGAGCGAGATCGACGCATTAGTTGCCGGCTTTTCAGAAAAGGAAAAATTGCGCCTGGAAAAGGACCGGGTGTTTCAAGACGAAGGCAAGAAGGCGATGGAAAAGCGCATGCGCATGAACCGCATCAAGAACGTCAAAGAGCTTCAGGCGCTGCAACGCGAGATCGATCAGGCGCGACAAAATAACGGCGAGCTGGAAGAAGAACTGATTCGAATCATGCAAGAGCTCGACGTGATCAAAGCGCAAATTCAAGCGAAAGAAGCGGAAATTTCAACGATGCAGGAACAGTGGCAAAACCAGCAAAAGGAACTGGACGAGCAAATTCATAGAATCGATACCGCTGTGTCCCAGGCCATCGTGCGCCGCCAAGACATTGCCACCCGGGTGACCGGCGATTTGATTTCGCGTTACGACTTGATCTTTTCCCGTCGAGGCGGCACGGCGGTTGTCGAGGTTGCCGCGGGTATCTGCCAGGGGTGCTTTATGAATGTTCCGCCGCAGTTGTGGAACGAAATCATCAGAAACGAAAAACTGCATCTGTGTCCGAGCTGCCAGCGCATTCTCTTCGTGAAACCGGTCGAGGAACAGCAAGTTAAGCCAGCCTAGCAAGGCGATCATCGGTCACGAGTCGGCGCCCCGGTTACCTAGGCGCGCATCCTTTCTCGCGTTTTAACTCGATTCTGCAATCACGAATACGCGGCGATCAGTAGCACTTCCCGACTGAACAGGACGGAAATTTTTCACTCATGGCCGAAGCACCAAAGCAATGGCTGTTAATGGTCGACGGTGCGGCGCGCGGCAATCCGGGTGAGGCGGGTTGCGGCGCCGTGATCGCGGACGAAAACGGCGTGGTTGTGAAGGAACTAAGCCGCTATCTGGGCCGTACCACCAATAACGTTGCCGAATACGAGGGATTATTGATGGGGCTCGAAGCGCTGCTCAAGCTCGGACAGAAGCATATTGTCGTCCAAAGCGATTCACAGCTCCTGGTGCGACAGCTGAACGGCGAGTACCGCGTGAGGGATGAGAAGCTCAAAGTGCTTTTTGCGCAAGCGACGCGTTTGTTGCGCCAGTTTGGTTCATATCGTATTGTTCATGTGCGGCGTGAGATGAACAAATTAGCCGATCGATTGGCCAATCGAGGCATCGACCA
>JAICHC010000384.1 GCA_025922795.1 Candidatus Binatia bacterium
CGCGCTGCGCTGCGGCAAGTTGACGCTCGCGGCGCTCGACGCCATGCTCGCGGTTGCCGCTCAACCGATCAATTTGGAATTCGACCTCGTCGCAGGCAAACGCGGCAAACGCGAGGAGACGCTCGAAGCTCTGCTCATCGATCTCACCGGCGCGGAAGCCGCGACGGTGGTGAACAACAACGCCGCCGCGGTGTTGCTCGGCTTGAACACGCTCGCCGAGGGCAAAGAAGTGATCGTTTCGCGTGGTGAGTTGATCGAAATCGGCGGCGCCTTTCGAATTCCCGAGATCATGGCCAAGAGCGGCGCGATTCTGCGCGAAGTCGGCGCAACGAATCGCACCCATCCGGCCGATTACGAAAACGCCATCAATGACAAGACCGCGCTTCTACTCAAAGTCCACACGAGCAATTACAAGGTTGTCGGCTTTACCGCGGAAGTCACTCTCGAACAGCTCGTCGCCATCGGTAAAAAACACCAGTTGCCGGTTATGGAAGATCTTGGCAGCGGCGCGCTCATCGATCTCAGCAAGTATGGTCTGCCGAAAGAGCCCATCGTCGCCGAAAGAATCCAAGCCGGCGCCGATCTGGTCAGTTTCAGCGGTGACAAGATTCTCGGCGGCCCGCAGGCGGGATTGCTGGTTGGCAAAAAAAGCTGGATCGGCAGGATCAACAAGAATCATCTGCAACGCGCGCTGCGCTGCGGCAAGTTGACGCTCGCGGCGCTCGAAGCGACCTTGCGACAATACCGGCAATCGCCGAACATCGTTCAGGAGATTCCCACTTTGCGTGCCTTCACCCGGCCAATGGATGAAATCCGCGCCCTCGGCGAAGCGCTCGTGCCGCGGCTGGCGGCGGCGTTGGGCCCATCGTTCCGCGTTCAATTGAAGGAATCCACGGCGCAGATCGGCAGCGGCGCCCTGCCGACCGAAGAGCTACCGACGGCGGTGGTCAGCGTCGAACACGCCAAGCTCAGCGCCAACGCGATCGCGCAAAAATTCCGCGCCGCCAATCCGCCGATCATCGGGCGAATCAAAGAGGACCGCTTTCTTCTCGATCTGAGAACCATCTTCGATGCGAACGATCTGATTCCGCGATTTGGGTTAGGAAAGCCCGGTTCATGACCGTTCCAGCCCGAGTGCAAATCCACGAAAATTCAAAACCTGGCCTGAGTAAGCGAAGGATCTAGACTTCTGTCATGCCTTTCATCATCGGCACCGCCGGCCACATCGATCACGGCAAGACCAGCCTAATCAAAGCGCTTACGGGCCAGGACACCGATCGCCTCAAGGAAGAAAAAGAGCGCGGCATTTCGATCGATCTCGGCTTCGCTCATCTCGATCTTCCCGACGGCACTTCCGCCGGTATCGTTGACGTGCCCGGCCATGAACGCTTCATTAAAAATATGCTCGCGGGCGCCCATGGCATCGACCTCGTGCTGTTTACCGTTGCCGCCGACGACGGGGTCATGCCCCAGACCGAGGAACACTTGGACATCGTCCACTTGCTCGGCGTCAAAATGGCGATCTTTGTCATCACCAAGGCGGACTTGGTTCCGCCCGCGCGGATCGCCGAGATCGAAGAAGAAATCGATATTCTCACCCTCGGCACGAGTTTGGAAAGTTCACCCAAGGTCGCGGCCTCCTCGGTCACCGGCCACGGCGTCGAAGAGTTGAAGCAATTGATATCAAGGACGCTGAAATCCAGGACTCAGGCCGCGCCGAACGGCTACTTCCGGCTTCCCGTCGACCGCGCCTTCGTGCTTCAAGGCCACGGCGTGATCGTGACCGGGACGGCGCTCAGCGGTGAGACCAAAGTCGGCGAACAGGTGCGCTGCTTGCCCGGTGATCACCTCTTTCGCATCCGCAGCCTGCAAGTGCACGGCCGTTCGGTCGACACTGCCGGTTGGGGGCAGCGCGTGGCGATGAATCTCACCGGCCCCGAACGCGCATCGATCGAGCGCGGCCAGGTGATCTGCCATGAAAAGTTGTCGTTGACATCGGATCGCTTCGACGCTTTTCTCGAAGTTCGTCCCGCTGCCGCCAAAGGATTGAAAAATCATCAGCGCCTGCGCGTTCACATGGGAACGGCCGAGCGTTTGGCGAAGATCGTCCTGCTCGGCGGCAAGGATAAGCTCGCCGCCAAGGAATCCGCTTACTGTCAGATCAGGCTGAGCGAGCCCTTGCTGGTCATGCGCGGCGATCATTTCATAGCCCGGGATGAGACGGCACAGCGCACTCTCGGCGGCGGGGTAGTGATTCATCCCTGGGCCCGCCGGCACAAACGCAGGGAAGAGCATCTACTGACCCGGCTCAAGTTACTTCACGACGGCGCCTTTACCGACATCGTCGAAAATTTTCTCGGTGAAAGCGCCGCGTTCGCTCTGCCAATTGAAGAAATTTATCAGTTTTTGAACCTGCGCGAGGACGAGGCGCGTCAGCGGATCGACGAGATCAAGAGCTTGCGGGCGCTCAACGCCGAAGGTGAGAAGATCTACACGACCGAGACCAAATGGAATCAGCTCAAGGCACGGCTTGTCCAAACTCTCAAGGAGTTCCATGCCAGCCATCCGCTCGTGCCTGGCATGGACATGGAAGAATTGCGCGGCAAACTGGCCTTCCAGCTTTCGCCGAAGATCTTCCGGGTGGTCGTTGATCAGTTCATCAACGAGAAAATCATCGTCAAAGAGGAAAATCTTTTGCGCCTGGCCAGTCACCGCGTTCAACTCGGCGGCCAGGAAAAGACGCTGATGGACCGGATCAAAAAAATCCTCGGCGAGCAGCCGTTGGCCCCCCCCGACCTAAAGGAAATCGAAAAGCAGGCCGGCGTCCCGCGCAACCGGCTGAACGAAGTCATTCGTCTTTTGGAGCGCGAAGGCGCCGTTGTGCGCGTTACGACGGACATGTATTTCCTCGCCGGCAGCATCGAACAACTGCGACGAACGTTGACAAAGCACTTGACTGAAAAAGGCGAGATGACCGCAGCCGCTTTCCGCGACCTCATCGGTTCGAGCCGCAAGTACACGATTCCGTTGTTGGAATTCTTCGACCGCGACGGCCTTACGATTAGAATCGGCGACATCCGGCGCCTCAAATCCCCGCCCAATGAAAAAGCCAAAATATCGCATTGAAAACTGTCTTTGATCGATCTACAGTTGACGGGCATGATTTTGAAAAACAAAAAAGCCGTTCGCCTGACGCAAGAGGTCAAGGCCGCGGGTTGAGCCGCCAAGCTCGGCCCCGCCGACCTCGTGCAAGTCTTGCACGGACTGCCCAAGTTTAACAATCCCGACATGCTGGTCGGCACTGAAACCTCCGACGACGCCGGGGTGTATCGGCTCCGCCCCGACTTAGCCATCGTCAACACCGTGGATTTTTTCACGCCGATCGTCGATGACCCGTATGTTTTCGGCCAGATCTCGGCGGCCAATTCACTGAGCGACGTTTACGCCATGGGCGGCGAGCCCAAGACCTGCATGAATATCGTCTGCTTTCCCATAGGCAAGATGGACATCGAGATTCTCGGCGAGATCCTCAAAGGCGGCGCCGAGAAGGTCAAAGAAAGCGGCGCCGTGGTTATCGGTGGCCACAGCATCATCGACGAAGAGATCAAGTTCGGCATGGCGGTCACCGGCATCATTCACCCGGATAAGATTTTTCGCAACGTCGGCGTCCAAGAAGGCGACGCGTTGATCCTGACCAAGCCATTGGGGACTGGAATTATCACGACCGCGCTTAAGAGGGGCAAGGCTTCGGAAGAAAGCGTCCACGAAGCGGTCACGTCGATGACGACTCTTAACGCCGCGGCTTCGGCGGTCGCGCGCCAACATGCGGTTCATGCCTGTTCCGATGTCACGGGCTTCGGCATTCTCGGTCACGCCCTCGCGATGGCCAGCGGCAGCGGCATCACGTTAGTGATCGAATCGGCCAAGCTGCCGCTGCTGCGCAGCGCGCCGCGCCTGGCGGAAAAGGGTTATGTCACTGGCGGCTGCAAACGCAACCAGGACTATTTGGAAGGAAAAATGGTCATCGATAAATCGCTCCGCGAAGGGCTCGTTCAGGTCGCCCTGGATCCGCAGACTTCGGGTGGATTGTTGATCGCCGTTGCCAAACGGCACGCCACCAAACTGATCGATGATCTGCACGCCGCCGGCGTTACTCACGCGACCGAGGTCGGCTACGCCACGTCGCTACAAAAACCCTGGGTCCGCCTTGTCTAGCTCGAATTCGGCTGCTCTTCTCATTTCGGCGAGTAAACATCCACGACGAGGCGAGTTTCCTGTATCATAAGTTTATTGAAAAAAGTCATAGGTGTTTCATCCGTCGTTGCC
>JAICHC010000385.1 GCA_025922795.1 Candidatus Binatia bacterium
CTCAGTTGGATTCGCCATGTTGATCAACACACCATCCGAGATCCGCCCGGCCAGCCGCGTCATCTTGGGACCGAACGCCGCGAGGTAAATCGGCACCACGCGTCCCGACGGTTTGAACGCCATTCTGAAATTCAGCGCTGAAAAATAGTGTCCGCTAAAGCTCAGCTTCTCGCCGCGCATGGCGGCGCGAACGATCTCGATGTATTCCTGCACCCGGCCGAGCGGATGATCCATCGATTGTCCGTGCCATTTCGCGATCGTCGGGTTGGACGAACCGATACCGAGCAGAAAACGTCCGGATGAGAGTTCGTCCAAGCCTGCCGCTTGCAGGGCCAAAGTTGCCGGCGTTCGTCCAAGAATGTGGTACACAGCCGAGCCGATCTTAAGACGGGTGGTGACCGCGGCAATCGCGGAGAGCATCACCGTGGGATCCTTATTATTGGCCTCGCCACCCCATGCGCAGTCAAAGCCGCGCGCCTCGGCGAGCCGGGCAAGCTCGGGAATCGCGCCCATCGGCAGCTGTGCGCCCGAGTTAAACTCGATGTCGATTTTCATAAATCCGGCAGCAGTGGCTCACTCGTAGCTTGCCGGCAGGTTGGCACTGAGAATGACCGTCTGTTCCGTCTTTTCCACATAGCGAATAAAGCGATATTTATTCTCCACCTCGTCGATCGGGTACGGCCGCACAGCGGCGCGCTCGGTGCCGACTTTAACGCCGATGAATGTCAAAGCAGCCCCATTGAGCGCTCGCTCTGCTGCTTGGGCAAATTCTTCGATCGACCCCGCCCACAGCGCATTTTGGATGCCGGCCGCGCGCGCCAAGCCGACCAAATCGGCGCCCGCGCCGGTGGCGGTCTTTTTCTTTCCCGATGCTTCGTAGACTTCGTTATCGAAAACGATGTGAACTAAATTCTTCGGCTTCATGCGCGCCAGCGTTGCGAGCGAGGAAAGATTCATCAGCAGCGACCCGTCGCCGTCGAGCGCAATGATCTTGCGCTCGGGTAAGCCAAGAGCGACGCCCAGCGCAATCGAGGAACAAAGGCCCAACGTGCGCACGCGCAAGTTGCCGTCGCTGGAGCGAGCCGCGTTCCACTCCAGAGTCACCGCGCCGGCCGAACTGACGACCAGAGCGTCTCCGGCCAACCGAGAGAGAGCTTTCAGACAGTCAAATCTTTGTATCGCGCCCATGTTTCACACTCGCGTTACAGCGACCTCAGCGCTGCCCGCCGGCCGAGCACTTCCTTGGTCAACAAGAGCGCCACTGGACGCCGGCAATCTTCCGTGAGAATCTGCGCGCGGCGAATCAATTCCGGCGCGTCTTCACTATCGCGCATGATGTAATAGCGAATCCCCAAAGCCTGCAACACCGGCTCGGTCATGCTCCCGGTCGAGCCGAAGGTGCGGTCACCGACGTCGCCGGCAAAATAAATCATGAGCAGCAACGGAATCTGGTATTGCAATAATGTGCTCACGATTGCGTTGTTGCTGTTAAAGAAACCGCCGTTCTGCATGATCGCGGCGCATTTTTTTCCGACCAGGTAAGCGCCGGCGCAGATGCCGATGCCTTCTTCCTCGCGGCAAAGCGGCACATGGATGAAATCGCGCTCCTCTTCCACCGCGCGCAATAACTCCGCTAGATTGATATCCGGCAGGGTCGCGACAAGATTAATCCCAGCATCGCGCAGCCCCGCGACGATGGATTGGGCCGCTTCTGTTGAATTCAATTGAAACTCCAACTCACGACAGTGGGCTAGCCGGTTGCTGAAAACTCTGATTGCGGGCTGCTCAAAAAAGACTCAGAGGCGAGGCGCGCGAAAAATTGACGACGAAGCATCTGAGTCTTCTTTCAGCGGCCTGCTACCGCTTAACATCAAAGACCGGGTAGATCAAGACAAAATGCGCCGCCATGCAGGCTTTTCCTTTCACCGTATTCTTAGTATAAGTCGCGCAAGAAACCATTCGACGCAAAGGAGAATTAGCATGATCAAGCTCTACGATTTTAAATCTTCGCCCAACTGCCAGCGCGTCAAGATCGTTCTGGCGGAAAAAAACCTACCCTATGAGATCGTGCCGGTTGATTTGCGCGCACAGGAACAAAAGACGCCCGACTATTTGAAACTCAATCCTTACGGAAAAGTTCCGGTGCTGACCGATGACGGCACCGTACTGTACGAATCCTGCATCATCAACGAATATCTCGACGAAAAATACCCCAACCCGCCGCTGCTGCCCAAGGACCCGGCGAAAAAGGCCAAAGCGCGCATCTTGGTCGACTACGGTATGGCCCATTTCGATAGCCCTTATCAAAAGCTCCGGATGGAGCTCATGAAAGAAGCCAAGGACCAAAACCCGCAAGTGATCGACGGCGCCAAGGCTGATTTGAAAAGGCTGCTGAAACGTTTCGAAGACGAGCTCGGCGATCAAGATTATCTGATCGGCGAATTTTCCCTGGTCGATGCCGATCTGTTGCCGCGTTTTACCCGGCTCGAAGGCTTCGGCGTTCTTCCTGATCCGTCGCTGCCGCGCCTGGGAAAATACCTGGAGAGACTGAAAGCGCGACCCGCGGTTAAGGCCGTCCTCTAGTATTTCGGTTTGAGTTATTCGAATCTGTAGGGATGGAGGCGCCGGAAAGCGGAATTCTTTCATCCGTCTTTGCGGCGCTCCTTCGTCCCTATCTTCGCAGCCTCGATAAGCCGTCTCTGCCAAAATACCACGGCGAGCTTGGACTCGCCGGGCTAGTAAAAAATGTCACGGTGCGCTGGGACCCTCATGGGATTCCCCATGTGTCCGCGGCCGACGAGCCGGACCTGTTTTTCGCCCAAGGCTACCTTCACGCCCAGGAAAGGCTTTGGCAAATGGAAATGAGCCGCCGTTTCCTGGGCGGGCGCACGGCCGAAATCTTCGGCGACTTAAAGCTACCGTGGAAAGATCTTTCCTATCAATTTCGCGGCCGCACGTCGGAGGACCTAGATTATTTTGTCCGGCTCCTTGGCATTCGACGGAGTGCCGAAGCATCTCTATCGTTGGTTTCCGAGCCGCTGCGGATCTATCTCGACGCCTACTGTAGTGGCATTAACCGCTACATTGAACAGTGCGGCAACAAACTGCCCTGGGAATTTCGCCTGCTGCGCCATCGGCCGGAACCGTGGCGTCCCGAGGATCCGCTGACAATTGGAAAAGGCTTGGCGTTTCTGCTATCGACAGCGCTTTACACGCGTCTTAACTTCATCGCCATAGCCGCGAAACTGCACGATCAGCCGCAAAAGCTGAATGAGCTGTTGCCCGCCTACCCTGAGGATGCGCCGGTGATCGCTCGCGCCGTATGGGATCAGGTTCGCGCGCTGTGGCAATTTTCCGGCGGTATTCTCGCCGCTGCCGGCTGGCACCCGGCCGGGAGTGGCAGCAATAGCTGGGCGGTTGCGCCGCACCGTTCACGAAGCGGCGACCCAATCCTCTGTAACGATCCTCATCTGCGCATGACGGTGCCATCGATCTGGTACCTCATGCATTTGCGCGCCGAAGACCGCTCGATTGAGTTGGAACCGTATGAAGTCTGGGGTGCGTCGATCCCCGGCTGCCCCTTGATTCAACTGGGCCATAACCGCCGCATCAGCTGGGGAATCACCGCGGCAGTGTGCGACGACGTCGAGATTTATCGTGAGCGGTTGCATCCGGTCGAGCGGGATTGCTACTTGGTAGGCGATCATTGGCAAAAACTCCAGACCCGCACCGAGCTGATCGGGGTCAGGCGATCCGCGTCGCGCGAGAAAATCATCCGCAGCACGCGCCATGGCCCAGTGCTCAGCGATTTTAGTGATATGACCGCCGCCAGTGAAGTGCTGTCGGTGCGTTGGACCGCCCACGAACCGAGCGAGGAGATGCGCAGCCTCTACGGCGTTAACCGTGCGGCGAACTGGCGGGAATTTCAGGACAGCCTGCGCCACCATGCAGCGCCGAGCCTCAATTTCGTTTACGCCGACGGCGCCGGAAACATCGGCTATGCGCTCGCCGGCAAGATCCCCTTACGCAAGGCCGTCCCGAATTTGCTGCCGTTACCCGGCTGGGACGAAAGTAAAGATTGGTCCGGCTATATACCGTTTGACGACCTGCCGCGCCTTTACAATCCGCCGGAAGGATTTGTCGCCACGGCGAATCATCGGGTGACCGATTCTTCCTATCCGTTTTACCTCTCTCACTTCTTCGAGCCGCCGCACCGCATCCGCAGAATTCACCAACGATTGCAGGAGTGCGAAAAATTTACGGGCGAAAGTCTGGGTGAGATTCAACTCGACAATCTTTCATTGCACGCGAAAGAACTGATC
>JAICHC010000386.1 GCA_025922795.1 Candidatus Binatia bacterium
AGATCGCGGTTCCAATCGGTATCATCGACGATGAGAATCGTCTTTTTGTCCATAACGTTTACCCCGCTAGTCATTTTGGATTTTCGATTTTGGATTTTGGATTGTCGGACGTTTCGGATATGGGAAAGGCAGCGCTCAATATGAAAGTGTGAAGTTTATTTTCGCGCTCGTAATGTTTTAATCGATGCCACGGTCATCGCGACAATTTCGTTTGACTCGTTGATCAGGCTCTGCACTTTATCAGTGGGCAAGATTTTCGCCTGCACCAACAGTTCGAGCCAGTAGATCGTTTCATCCGCCTCTTCTTCGACGATCGCAAGTTTGGCAAGCACATCAGCCGTGGATTTGCCACTACAGGCTGATCGACAATTAGCACCGACCGATGTGGCGCAGCGAAGCAGCTGTCTACTGATCACGTCAGCCGTTCTGTTTTTGGGTAGCGCCTCGACCAATTCGATGACTTGGAGCGCTAGTCTTTGCGTGCGCTGTTTAAAGGCTTGTTCATCCATCAAAGTTTCTCAGTACCTCAACTCGCCGAGTCTGTTTTCTTTAATCCAAAATCCAAAATCGGAAATCCAAAATCACAACGATTGTTTCAGTTCCATCGGCATCGTGATGGTGAACTTCGAGCCCTTGCCTTCTGCGCTTTCGACGACGATGTCGCCGCCCATGAGAATGATGAATTTTTTCACGATCGCCAGGCCCAGGCCCGTGCCGCCGTACCTTCGCGTGCTCGACATATCCGCCTGGCGGAACTCGTCGAAGATGTAGCGCAGCGCCTCCTCGTTCATGCCGATGCCGGTGTCCGACACGGTGAGCTTCAACGAACCGTTGTCGCGCCAGGCGGCGACCTTGATCTCACCCTTTTCGGTGAACTTGACCGCGTTGCTGAGCAGGTTGAGGACACATTGCTTGAGCTTGTCCCGATCCGTCTTCATCGGTGGGATGTCCGGCGCAACCTCAGTGACCAGTTTGACATTGCCGTTTCTGAGCAGCGGCTCCACCGTTGTTGTCGCCACCCGGATAATGTCGTCGAGCTTGAAGGTTTCGGCGAACGCTTCCATACGCCCCGCCTCGATCTTTGCCAGATCGAGCAGCTCATTGATCAAATTCAGCAGGTGGTCCGAGCTGATCAAAACTTTCTGCAGATTTTCTTTCTGAAGGTTTTCGAGCTTGCCCTCCGTGCGGCGCAAAACGATCCGCGTAAAGCCGATGATCGAATTGAGCGGCGTGCGCAGCTCATGGCTGACGTTGGCGAGGAACTGGGACTTGTGCCGATTGGCGGCTTCGAGCTGGGCGTTTTTGTCCTGAATCTCCTGGAACAGCCGCACGTTTTCGATGGCGATGACGGCCTGGTCGGCGAAGGTTTTTAGCAGAGCGATTTGTTTCTCCGAGAACGGACGAACCTCGGTTCGTCGGATTAGGAGAAAGCCGATCGGAGTGCCTTCGCGTCGCAACGGGGTTGCTAGGATCGTACGAACGCCGCTCCTTTGAGCAAGCTCCCAGGACTCTGGAAATTCTATTTGCGCGTCCGCAGCGGCGATGTCCGGGATATGGACGATGTCTCGATCGAGAACAGCTCTGCATCCCGCCACGGAACGTGAAATGACTCTGCCTTCTTCCAGGCTAGGAGTAAAAATTAATCCGTGCGCGGCCGCTCGCTGAACTTTGTCGCCTTCCACCAACCAAATCTGCGCATCGGTGGCATTGCAGAGTTGCGCGGCGCTTGCGGCCACGGCGTCCAGCACGGGCTTGATATCGGTCGGCGAACTGGCGATCACGCCCAAAATTTCGCTAGTTGCCGTCTGCTGTTCCAGCGACTCGGTTAGCTCACGCGTTCTGTCTTCGACCTTCTGCTCCAAGTTCACGTAGGATTCCTGCAGCTGTGAAGTCATCCGGTTGAATTCATCGGCGAGCACTTCGATCTCGTCGCCGGTCTTGAGGTTCAGCCGGTAGCCGAGGTCGCCGGTGCCGATACGCTCCACGCCCTCACGCAAGGTCCGCATTGGGCGAACCACCCGCCGCGCGAGAAAAAAGCTCGCAAACAGCGCCATGCCGAGGCCGATCAAGAACAAAATCGAAGTTCGGAGGATCGACGCATAGAGCGCTTCATAGGCTTCTGCCACAGGCAGGTCGACGATCACCGCCCAGTCATAGCCGGGAATGAGCGCGAACGAGCTCAAGACGTCCTTGCCTTGGATGTTGGGCGCGACCAAGGCGTCCTGGGCGCGCACTCCCGGGGGGCTGGCGAATGCCGCCTGGACCGCCGCCAGCGGCTGGACGTTGCGGCGCTGCAAAACCAGGCTGATATCAGGGTGCGCGATCAGTTCGCCGGACCGGCTGACCGCATACGCGTAGCCGCCTTTGCCGATCGTGATGCTCGAGATCACATCGCCGATGTACTTGAGATTGACCTCCGCCTGGAGGACGCCGATAACGTCGCCTGCAAAGCGTTCGATCGGAACTGCAAGCGTCATGTAAGGCTCGGAGCCGCGGACGAAATAGACCGGACCGAAATAGGATTTCCCTTGGCGCGCTTGTTTGAACGGCGCCGAATCCGAAAGATCTTTTTTGGCGTCGGGTAAAACTGTGCGCAACCGTGACGCTTGTACCTGGATCACACCGTTCTCGTTGAGGGCGATAGCTTCGGTCACGG
Organism: Candidatus Binatia bacterium; assembly: GCA_025922795.1. The sequence continues at coordinate 2,657 of JAICHC010000386.1, forward strand.
CCGGCGCGATCAGCAACAGCTTTTCCAGCTCGAAACGGAATTCCGACGTGAGCCCCTTGGGCGCGATGTCACGGCTCTTGGTCGCGCCTTTGAGGATGTTGTGAATCTCCTGGATGAAGTTCTCGATCTTCGAGGCGGCGCCGGCGGCGATTTCTTTCTGCAAGCGGCCTAGCTGGTCGCGGCTCTCGTGATAGCGATAGTAGATCTCGACCAACCCGCTGGTGACCAAGCCGCCGCCGATTAGCACCACGGAGATCAGAAAATAATCGCGCATCAAACGCTCGCGGCGCGGCGCCCCGGCTTTGCGCAAGAAGAGCAAGCTACGAATTCTTTCCTTCCACTTAGCCATACTGAAATTGGCTACTTTCTGTCCGCTCGTTCCGCTTTCAACCAGATCCGAGTGTACTAAAGATTAGATGTTTACAACACTCCATGGTTTTCGTTCCTGTGAGACCGAGTATTCTCTTCCAATCCAAAATGCAAAATCTTGCACCGTACTCCTCACTATTTACTCCTTACCGAATCACTCTATCCGCCCGCGCCAGCACATGAGGCGGAATGGTTAGACCGATCTGTTTCGCCGCCGCCAGATTGATGACCAGCTCGAATTTGGTCGGTTGCTCTACCGGCAAGTCCGCGGGACTGGCGCCTTTGAGAATCCTATCCACATAAATAGCTGCGCGCCGGTCCAGATCGGTTACGCTCGCGCCGTAGCTTACAAGTCCGCGGTCGTTCATTATCGCTAGAGTGGAGTAGATCGCGGGGATACGGCTCTTTGCTGCGAACTCGGGAATAAGCCGCTGAAGGTGGGGTGGGCCGTTCAACACGAGGAGTGCATCAGCTCGTCTTTTAATGGCCGTCTGGATGGCCGGTTCGACGTCTTTTGGAAGTCGAATCTCTAGGTAATGGGTTTGCACGCCCAAAGCCGCTGCGGCGAGTTCAGACTCCCTCAAAGCTTGTGCATTACCGGGAATCTCCGACGTTCCTAGAATACTCACGTGAGAGAGTTTGGGTACGAGATCCTTTAAAATTTCCAGCGGCTTCGAGCTCAACTCCTGCGCCAAGCTGGAGAGTCCCGTGATGTTTCCACCCGGCCGCGCAAGGCTTGCGACAAACCCGCTCCCGACTGGATCGCTGTCGTTTGTCATGACGATAGGAATCCCAGAAGTTGCTTCCTTGACGGGGCGGGTTACTGAAGGACCCGCCGTAACGATGACATCAACCTTGAGACGCACAAGCTCGCTTGCAAGTCCCGGAAGACGATCGAACTTTCCCTGTGCGTACTGAAACTCAAGAATAATATTTTTGTCGTCTACATAGCCAAGTTCTCGCATTCCGGCCTTAAATGCCGCGGTCCGGGCCAATGCTTCAACGGCGGAAGAGGCGCTCAGATATCCTACCCGCGGGACCTTCTTCGGCTGCGCATCAGCAACCGTGAGCAGAAAGAGAGTAAGCGGTAAGCAGATTAAACCTCTGATGATCATCGAGTTTTTTCTGTTGCTGCTTACTGCTGACTGTTCACTGCTTACTGTCATCTGATCACCCGGTCTGCTTTCGCCAAGACATGCGCCGGAAGTGTGAGGCCGATCTGCTTCGCGGTTTTCAGATTGATGACCAACACGAACTTCGTCGGCTGTTCGACCGGGAGGTCGGCAGGCT
>JAICHC010000387.1 GCA_025922795.1 Candidatus Binatia bacterium
CGCTGGTGTCCGGGTGGGCGATGACGAAAAAGAACACTACGCCTTCTTTGAAGAAGAACTCTTCGGCATCGACGAACCCCTGGCGCGCGTCGTGGAGTATTTTAAGGCTGCCGCCATGGGCTCCGATGTGGGCCGCCGTATTTTGCTGCTCTACGGTCCGCCATCCTCCGGCAAAAGTCAGCTTGTCATCCTGCTCAAGCGTCGCCTCGAAGAATACACCCGGACGCCAGAGGGGGCCGTCTACGCCCTTGCCGAGTGTCCGCAGCAAGGCGATCCCCTGCTCTTGTTACCCCATGCGCTGCGACAAGAATTCCAACAGGAAACCGGCATTTTTGTCGAGGGCGATCTGTGCCCACAGTGTGCCCTGAATCTGCGTGAAAAATACAATGGCGACATTTATGCAGTGCCGGTTAGGCGGATCTTTTTCTCCGAAAAAGAACGCGTCGGCATCGGCACCTTTGTGCCTTCCGATCCCAAATCGCAAGACATCGCCGAGCTGGTCGGCAGCATCGATTTATCGGCGATTGGCGATTATGGCTCCGAATCCGATCCGCGCGCCTATCGCTTTGACGGCGAACTCAACGTCGCCAATCGCGGCCTGATGGAATTCATCGAAATGCTCAAAGCCGACGAGCGTTTCCTCTACGTACTGCTGACTCTGGCCCAGGAAAAAAATATCAAAACCGGTCGCTTCCCGCTGATTTACGCCGACGAGTGTGTCATTTCTCACACCAATGAAACGGAATTCAATGAATTCATGGCCGACAAGAAGTCGGAAGCGTTACACGACCGCATGATTACCATCCGCGTGCCGTACAACTTGAAGGTGTCGCAAGAGATCCGCATCTACGAAAAACTCCTGCGGCAGATGAACTTGCAGGACATCCATATCGCGCCACACGCCCTGCGCGTCGCCGCCATTTTCTCCGTGCTCTCACGCCTCGAAGCCCCGCAGATGAATGGCCTGACCTTGGTCAAAAAAATGAAACTCTACGATGGCGAAGACGTGGAGGGCTTTCGCCAAAAAGACGTCAAAATGATTCAAGAACAAACCGAGCGCGAAGGCATGGACGGCATTTCGCCGCGCTTTATTATCAATCGCATCTCGGCCTCCCTCATCAAGCCCGACACCACTTCGGTCACGCCGATCGATGTGCTGCGGGCCATCAAAGAGGGCATCGACAACCACGGCCAGTTCAAACAAGCCGAGCGCGAACGGTACAACGATCTCATCGCGGACGCCCGCCGAGAGTACGATGAGATCGCCCGCAACGACGTGCAAAAAGCCTTCTTCGTCTCGTTTGATCAGGAAGCCCTGACCCTACTGGACAACTACCTAGATAATGTCGAGGCCTATCTCGACCAAGCCAAGTTAACCGACCCTATTACCGGCGAAGAAGTGCCGGCAGACGAAAAATTGATGCGTTCGATCGAAGAAAAAATCCAGGTTCCCGACTACGGCAAGGACAGCTTCCGCAATGAGATTTTTCGCAAGGTGGCGATGGCACACCGGCATGGCGACAAATTCGATTATACCACCCACGAAAAACTCAAATCGGCGATCGAAAAACAACTCTTCGAGGAGCGCCGCGATACCATCAAGCTGACCATTACCTCGCGCAGCCCGGATACGGAACAGTTGCGCAAGCTCAATCAGGTCATCGATAATCTGGTCGAGCACCAGGGCTATAACACCGAGAGCGCCAACGAACTGCTGAAGTACGTCAGCAGCTTGCTGGCGAGGGAGAAATAGCCATGTCACTTCCGTGGGAACTGCGCCGCCGAGGGTTAAAAGACAGCCTGCGTCATGACCAACGGGTCAAGGAAGCCATTAAACAAAACCTGCGCGATCTGATTTCGGAAGAGGCGATTATCACCTCGGATGGCAACAAGCGAGTCAAAATTCCCCTGCGCTACCTGGACCAATACCGCTTCAAGTACGGCCAGCCGCAACAGGGTGTGGGCCAAGGCGAGGGGAACCCAGGGGACGTCATCGGGCGTCAGTCGGGCCAGGGGGATGGCAGTCAGCCCGGTGACGGTCAACCGGGCGATCAACCCGGCGAGCACACCTACGAGGTGGAAGTCACCCTCGAAGAACTGACGCAGATGATGCTGGAAGATCTCGCCCTGCCCTGGATGGAAGAAAAGCCGGAACGGCAGGTCACCTCGACCACGCACCGCTATACCGACGTGCGCCGCAAAGGCTCTCTAGCCAATCTGGACAAGCGCCGTACCCTGATGAACAACCTCAGACGCAATGCCGCCCGGGGCCAGCCCGAAGTACGGAATTTTCACGATGACGACCTGCGTTTCAAAGTGTGGGACGTGCACAAAGAAACCCACTCCAATGCTGCGGTGTATATGCTAATGGACTGCAGCGGCTCGATGACCACCGGCAAAAAGTATGTGGCGAAAAGCTTCTTTTTTTGGATGGTGCGATTTTTGCGCATGAAATACCAGCGTGTCGAGACCGTGTTCATCGCGCATGATGTCAATGCGCAAATCGTGCCGGAAAAAGAGTTCTTTACTCTCTCCAGCGCTGGCGGCACGTGTTGCTCTTCGGCCTACCGGCTCGCGGGCGAGCATCTGGCACAGCACCACCCGGCACGCAGTTGGAACACGTACTTGTTTCACTTTTCCGATGGCGACAACTGGCCCAGCGACAACGCCGTCTGTAAGGAATTGGTCGAAGCGCTCCTCAATCAGTGCACCATGGTCGGCTACGGCGAAATCCGCTATGACAGTGAGAGCAGTTTTTACGGCTGGATGAGCCAAAACACCTCGGCCCCGAGTTCGCTGCAAAGCGTCTTCAACCAGATCACCCATGAACGCCTGCTCAGCGTCACGATTAGCAATAAGGAAGAAGTCTACCAAGCGTTGCAAAAATTTCTGCAGCCGCGGGAGGACAGCCATGTTTGAAACGCGTCTGGCCGAGATCGAAACCCTGGCTCGTGAGCAAGGGCTCGATTTTTTTCCCACCACCTTCGAGGTCGTGCCGCAAGATATCATGACCGAAATCGCGGCCTATGGCTTGCCGACCCGAGCGCGTCACTGGTCCTATGGCAAGGTGTATCAGAGCCAGCGACTATACGGCACCATGGGCCTATCGAAGATTTACGAAATCGTCTTGAACAACGATCCCAGCATGGCGTTTTTGCTCGATTCAAACCCGGACATTGCCAATCTGCTCGTGGCCGCCCACGTCTTTGGCCATGTGGATTTTTTCAAAAACAACATCATGTTCGCCCCGACCAATCGCAATATGATCAACGATGCCGTGACGCACGCCATGCGCATTGACGGCTACATTGAACGCTATGGACTGGAAACCGTCGAACATCTGATGGACATCGGTTTCGCGCTCGACCGGCATATCGACCCGCATGCCGGTGTCAACCGTCAGCCCTATCCCGAACGCCGCGTGGTGGAGAAAGAACACCCGACGCAACCCTATGCCGACTTGTTCGATGAGCCAACTCCGAGCATCACCTATGAAGTCGAAGGCGCGGCATTTCCGCCCCATCCCGAGCGCGACCTGCTCTGGTTTCTCACGACCTATGCGCCACTCGACGCCTGGCAACGCGATGTGCTCCACATCATTCGCGAGGAGTCGCATTATTTTTACCCGCAATTTCTCACCAAAATCATGAACGAAGGCTGGGCCAGTTATTGGCACGCCGAGTTGTTTCACCAATACAGCGGCGTCAATCCGGACGAAATGCTAGAATTCGCTACCTTGCACGCCAGTGTCGTCAATCCCGGTGGCCGCTATTCGATCAACCCGTATTTCCTGGGCTACACGCTGCTGGTCGATATCGAAAAACGCTGGGATCAGATGCATCAAGATGGCACATCTGAGCTGACGGGCCGGCAAAAACTCTTTGAAGTGCGGCGCACTGAGGATGATATTTCCTTTCTACGCAATTATCTCACCACTGAGATGGTCGAAAAACTTCAGCTGTTTTCCTACGGCAATCAAAACGCCAATCCGGCAAAACCTCGATCGGATCAGAGCCAGGAGATCGTCATCACCAGCCGCGAACGCGACGAGGTAGTCGAAGCGCTCCTCACCCCGCGCTACAACTACGGGGTGCCGCAGATCGTAGTCAAAGATGTGGTGAAAAATGAATTGTATCTCGAACATCTCAACCGTAACGTCTCATTCCTCGACCGCCGCTACGCGCAGGAAACACTCGCCTATATCGCGGAGATTTGGAAGCACTCTGTGCACCTTCTGACCCACGACGAGCAGAGTCAAGAAGCCTATCTCGTGGTCGAAGCCTAAGCCGCAGTCACCCCATCGAGCCGGCGGTC
>JAICHC010000388.1 GCA_025922795.1 Candidatus Binatia bacterium
CGCTCTTTGATCGTCGGATAAGCCACTGTAAAGATGGTGAGGGCTATCAGCCCCATGACCGTTGGGAACGTAAGCCATTTGGCGCCGTAGGCGGCGGTCGAGATCCACAAATAATTTTCGGCAATTTTGCCAAGCGTGAGGCCGAGAATCAACGGTGGCCGCGGCCAACCGAATTTGACCATGCAAAAACCGATAACTCCAAAGATCAGCGTGCTGATGATGTCGTTGAGATCGTTGTTGGCGGTAAAAGAGCCGATGAAGACCAGAAACATCAGAAACGGAATCAACAAGGTGCCGCGGATAAACGTCAAGGTCGCCAGGTGATTCAGGATTAAAAAACACAGCGAAGCGACGATGAGATTGGCGATGATCAACACCCACACCATCGAAAACGTCACATCAAGCCGCGACTTGAGCATTTCGGGACCGGGATTGAGACCGACGATCAGCATCGCCCCAAGCAGTAAAGCCATGGCGCCGCTGCCGGGAATACCGAAGGCGAGAGTCGGAATCAAATCGCCGCCGCGGGTCGAATTGTTGGCCGCGCCGGGACCGAGCAATCCTTCGATTGCACCCTTGCCGGCGCGCGACTTGTCTTTTAAACCCTGGACGGCGTGAGCATAGGAAATCCATTGCGCCACGTTCGCGCCGAGGACGGGCAGGACGCCGAAATAGACGCCGATCATGCTACAGCGAACGACCAACCAGAAGTGACGAAAGGCGTCTCTGACTCCCTCCATCACCCCGGTGAGCTTATCTGGTTTGTGACTCGCGATGCTGGTGCCGCGAACCGACAAGTCGACGATTTCGGGAATCGCGAATAGGCCGACGACCACCGGGATGAGGTCGAGTCGATCCCACAGGTACAGCGAACCGAAAGTATAACGGAGTGACCCGGTCTGAGGATCGACGCCGATGGCCGCCAACATTAAACCGAGACCGCCGGCGAGTAGGCCCTTGATTAAAGAGGCGCCAGCGAGCGTGCCGATAAAGGTAATGCCCATGATCGCGATGATAAACAGCTCCGGCGATCCGAAGAGAAGTACCAGTGGGCGCATAATTGGTATCGATAAGGCCAATGATAGAGCGCCGATGATCGCGCCTAAGACGGAGGCCGTGATCGCCGCGCCGAGAGCGCGGCCGGCTTCGCCATTCTTCGTCATGGGATAGCCATCGAGTATCAAAGCGGCTGCGGACCCCTCCCCGGGAATCCCAAAAAGTATCGATGTCAAGTCGCCGGTCGTGCTGGTGACGGCGAGCATGCCGAGCAGAAACGCAAATGCGGAAATCGGATCTTTGATGTTGTAGGAAAACGGCAGCATCAGCGCCAAGGTGGCCAAGCCGCCGATGCCGGGCAGAAGACCGACCCAAAAACCGATAGCGATGCCGAGGAGCATGTAGCCAAAGGCCGGCCATGCCACGACCTGCCAAAATCCTGAGATGAACGCCTCAAGCATGTCGGTCTCCTAAAGGTTCAAATTCTTGGATCATGCTCCATATCTTATATCGACCTTACGGTCAACCGTTATTCACTTGAAAAATTGAAACCTGGCAACGCTGATCAAATCTAACTGCGCCGAGTGTGAGGAGTTGGGGTGATCGAGTTCTGGTCCGGCAAGGCGGATGCTTCGTCGTTGCGCCTGATCCCCTTGCGGCAACGTACTGGATGGAGTCCGGCACTGATTGATGGATCGCAATCAATTCGCGCGCCGTGCGATCGATTCAAAGCCTCATGCGGCAAAATGATAGGTCAACGTCACTTGCTCAAGAGGCGTTTCAAAGCGGCGGCGACGTCAGGTGGTTGATCGACAATCTCTTTTGCCATGGCTTGCAATTCCGCGCCTTCGACCGGCTGAGCTTCCCACTTGCGTCTTTTCAGCTCATCGTTGAATTCGCGATCCTTGAACATGGCGTTCCAGGCGTCGCGAAGGATTTTCACTCGATCTGCCGGCACGCCCGGGGTCGACACGATGGGCCGAGAGCCAAAGGCCCACAGGCCCAAATAGGCGGTGACCAAACGGCGCTTGTCCTCGGGAGTTTTGTACCGCTCCATCAATTCGTAAACCGTTGGCACGTCGGAAATCTTTTCGTCGCGTTTCTTTTCGGTCTGCAGCAAAACGCGCACGAACCCGTTCTTATACCAGGTCAGGAACGGTTCACGCCCGAAGAAGGTGTCGATGGTGATGGCGCGGCAGTTAACCTCGCCGCGCTCCATCGCGAGATCCTGTTCGGCGCCGCCGGGATACCCGCTGACGACGTTGAACTTCAGGCCAAACGCGTCCTGCAACAAGCGCGGCAAGTCGTAGCCCGTGCTTCCCACGCCGGTAGCGGAACACTTTGCGGGTTTGTCGCGCAAGTCATCGACGGTTTTGAAGCCGGCGTCGGAGCGAACATAGAGTAGATGCCCGCCGACGTACGGTGTGCCGATCCAACTGAATTTGGGCCAGTCAAACTGCACTTCCTTGCGCCCGGTGATCTGCGCCATGATCAATGCTCCGCCGATGGCGCCGAGCGTGAGCCCGTCCGGCTTGGTCACGTTGTAGACATGGTTCGCTACGATCATGCCGCCGGCGCCGGGCATGTTTTGCGCGATGAACTCCGGATGTCCCGGAATATGTTTGCCTAGGAACCGGGTGTAGGTGCGGGCCCACTGATCATGACTATCACCCGCCTGATAGCCGATGATGATCCTGATAGTTTTGCCTTGGTAGAAATTTGCTTGTGCGTAGAGCGGTTCGCGGTTGTACGCGCTAAGCAGCACAAAGCCGGCAAGTGCGAATAGAGCCGTCACTTTGAAGCTCTGGATCCCTGAACGTTCGGCCTGCCGAAGGATTAAAACTCGCAGTTTGTGGGTCATGTTGAACCTCTTTGCGATTATTTCGCTAGCAGCTTTTGCCCTATTCGCGCCCGATCACCCATTTCATTCGATCAATTACCGCCGGCGGCTGATCCATGACCTCTCGGGCCATCTCGGCGAGTTCATCGCCGGAAAGCGGAGCGACTTCCCAGCGCCGTTTCTTTACGTCGGCCAAAAGTTCCGGATCCTTCAAGGTATTCAGATAAGCCTGCTGCAGAATCTTCGCCAGCTCGGCCGAAAGTGCCGGCGGCGCAACGATCGGACGGCCCAAGGATGCTGCCGTCAAGACGACCCGCGCGAGGCGCTTGCCTGCCTCGGGCGTTTTGTCTCGGTCCATGAGCTCGTAAATCGTTGGCACGTTCTCGAGCCGAGGGTCGCGTTTTTTGCCCATTTGAACGAGCACGCGTACGAACCCTTTTTTGTACCAGCTGACGTAGGGTTCCCGGCCGAAGAAGGTCGCGATGAGCGGCGACCAGCACTGGACCTCATTTCTCTCCACTGCAAGATCAATTTCCGATCCGCCTTGATAGCCGCCGACAATGGTGTGTTTGAGTCCGAGCGTTTCTTCGAGAAGTCTGGGAATGTAATGGCCGGTGGTTCCCGTCCCCGAACTGCCGCAGCGCGGCGGCTCCTTCGCTTTGCGGATATCTTCTATGGTTTTGTACGGGGAATCGGCGCGCATGTAATGGAGTGGTTCGTTCTGTTCAGGGGAGCCGATCCAGGTAAATTTCGCCCAGTCGAATTGGACCTCTTTACGTCGAACGAGCTGATCGAAGTAAAGTGCAGGTAGGATTGCGCCGAGCGTGAGGCCGTCGGGTTTGGCCACGTTGTAGACGTGGTTGGCTGCCACCAGCGAGCCGGCGCCCGGCATATTTTGCACGACGATGTCAGGATTGCCGGGAATATGTTTGCCGTAGTATCGAGCCAGCAGACGCGCCCAAAGATCGTAGCCGCCCCCTGTAGTCGAACCGACTATGATTCTTATTGTTTTGCCTTGGTAAAAGGGAGTTTGGGCATAGAGGTTGGAGTTCCAGGCCGGCAACAGCGCTAGCAAAAAAAAGAAGAGCAAGGCGTGCAGCCTTGCTCTTCGTGAAATTGACCGTGGACTGCATTCATCGGCGCGACTTTTCATCCGGGCGCTCGAGCGTAGGCGCATAAGTGACCTCCGGGCATCGCGATGCGATCTTTACTTTCCGAGCAGCTTTTTCACTCGTTCTACGATATCCGGAGGTGTCGTCATGACTTCTTTGGCCAAGACGTCGAGCTCTTCACCCTTGGCCGGGTCGATGTCCAAGCGGCGTCGTTTCGCTTCCGCCTTCAGTGCCGGATCGTCAATCGTTTTGTTGAATGCGTCGCGAATGATCTTGACCCGGTCGGCAGGCACTCCTGGAGGGAAAATGATCGGACGGCCGATCTCGTCGGAGGCCAATACGACGTTGGCTAAGCGTCGCAC
>JAICHC010000389.1 GCA_025922795.1 Candidatus Binatia bacterium
AGTTTGGGGTACTCAAAAAAGACGTAAAGACCGACGCCGAGTCCCGCCAAAGCCGCGATCATGTCATACCATGGAACATAGTCGCGGTCCTTCCTGCCGCGCGCCGGCACCAAAATAAAAGTGGCAAACAGCGAAAGTGCAAGGAACAGCCCCATGTATTGCTCGTTAAAAACGAGCCAATTGATTTTCTGGGGGATGTCGAGGAGAAAAAAGACGCCTACGAGCGGCAGCGACACGAGAGCGCTGTTAGCCGCCCATAGCAAGGGCCCGGTTAACTCGCGCGAGCGGACGCTTTCTTCGATATCCAAGGATTCACGCTCTTTAGGACTGCGGAGCCGAGGCTGCAGCTCCGGCTCCGCCCGAGTTTCGTTTGACGCGCTAGCTACAGATTTCCTTCGTACGCGCGTCGTGCTTGGCCGTCCACACGCCGGCTTCTTTATAGAACTTGATGGCACCGGGGTGATAGGGCACGGTGAAATTGGTCAGCGCCTGATGCTCTTTTTTCCACCGTTTAAAAAGTGGATGAAGCGTCTCCAACTCCGGCAGGTTCTCCCACCATACCTTCGCCATTGTATAAACAGTTTTCTCGCTGACTTTGGTCGAGGTAGCGAGCTGCAATGGGTATCCAATGACATAGGTCTCGCCTTTGACGCCAGTCGACGGCGAAGCTTTTACGATCATGGCTCCGTAAGGGCTGAGGATTTTATTGGCAGCTTCCGTGTTCGGCAAGTTAATGAAGCGAATCGGCTCCATGGCGTTCACCTCTTCGACCAGACCAATGCCGAGCGCAACGATGGACGAATCGACCTTGCCTTCGGCTACCGCGCGAACCGCCTCGTTCAAATTCGAAAACCGCACCTGGGTGACGTCATTGCCCTTTACACCACCCATTTCCATCATGGCACTTTGCCAGGTCTGATTGATGGCATGACCGCCAAAGTCCCACGCCATGCGCTTGCCCTTGAGATCCGACACCTGTTTGATGTTCGATTTGTCGCGCACCACTAGCCCTACGGTAAACGGGAAAACGCCCCCCTGAGCGACCCGAATGCTCGGATAAGCCTTTTTGTAATTGCCGGTGCCCGTCGCCGCCATCTTCGAGTCCAAAATATTGATGATGCCGAATTCCAGCTCGCCGTTCTCCATTAGCGTCATCCAGGCGTTCGGACCATTGTAGGGCTGCACCTTGCCTGTCACCGAAGTCGCCTTACTAGCCACCGCTGCTAGCCCCGAGCCCAGCGCATGAGCGCCGGTGCCGGCGGGGTTAGTGCCAATGGCGATGGAGCGTGGCAGATCCCCGCTTTTGTTCGTGACTGGACCACAATTCAGCTTGGCCGCCGCGGCGCTGGCTAGTTGCGCCTGCGGCACGATCAACCCGGCGATACTGGCGATGGCCAGCCATTTTTTCAGTTCACCAATCATTGCGTTCCTCCTTTTAAACCTGTTGCTTGCTTTGAGCTAGGCTTCAGTGTTGAGCTAACAACGCCGCCAAGCGGCGATCATGCCGTGACTTGGGTGGAAAATTCAAGGCCCCCGCACATCTTCTCGCGCCCTTGTTTTGCTTACAGTCTAATCCGACCGAACCGTCAGTAGCCCGTCGGCACTAGCCCGTCGTGAAGAACTCGCGCATGCGCCCCTTATCCTCCTTATTTAACAAACTACGGTCAACTGATTTTGTAACGAAGTTGAAAATGGAACCTAGGGAAGGTAAGCCTCCTTCGTTGCCTTCCCAGCCGATATAGCTTGTCCATTTTTCATGTATTCACTCGGGTGTCGATCCGGCGATGGCCTTTGTACTTCCCGCGTAAATTGAGTTCGACTTGATATGAATGCGAGCGATCCATCCAGAAGGTCACCCAGCCCGCCGCCTTCTAGAAAACCCATCCGTCACCACGGAAACGCATCAAAGACGCCATGATAAACTATCCCGGTAAACTCGATGATAAGAGAAAATGGTGGCCACGGCCGTGAATACCCAGCGCCATCATCAACCGCTTCCAGACGAAGGCGAGGCCCGGGTGAGTTGCTTGACCGGCGGCTTGGCGAGGAACATCAAGAGCATCGACAGCAAGGCGACAGCGGCAAAAATGGTAAACGCCACCGCATAGCTCTTCGTGAAATCATAAAACAAGCCCGCAATGATCGGTCCCATAAAAGTCCCCGCCGTGGTAATCGAACGGCTCACGCCCTGAATCGTGGCAAATGCCTTGATGCCGAAATAATCGGCCCGAATCGGCTCCTGCAATGATGCCAGTCCGCCATAGGCAAGCGAGTAGACGATCATGAATGCCGTGAAGACGAGCGAGCCAGCAGCCCAGCCCATGATGCAAACCGAGATGCTCAGCGCCAACAGCAGTCCGATGACAAGCTTCCGCTTGTCGACGATGTCACCCAACCAACCCATGCTGACGCGTGCCGGCGCACCGATCAGCGCCGACACGCCGAGGAGACTGCTCGCCGCCTCCGTGCTCCATCCACGATCCACAAGCAGGATAACGAAATGTACCGATACTCCTTCGGTGACCATGTGGCGCAGAGCCATGGCGACGGAGAGAAGCCAGAAGGTCTTGAGGCGCAACGCTTCCATCAGAGTGAACTGCGGGTCCAAGGACCGGGCGGACGAACCCAGTCCAGCATGGGTTGCCAACGCCAGTTCCCGATCTCTTTCTTCGGCGTCGGCAATCCTGTTGATGAGGTAGGCGATCGGCACTCCGGCGGCAAAAAGCATGCAGCCCGACAGCACTGCGGCCGTGCGCCAACCCCACCAAACGATCATCGCGCCCACAAGAGGAACAATGGCACCGGACAGACCCGGCCCCATGCGAAAAATCCCGAACGCCAGACTGCGCCTCTCATGAAATATTTTTGCGATGAGCAGGCTGATCGGCATGTGGTAACCGAGGCTCGAGCCGAGCACAATGCCCCAAAACGATAGCGACGTAGAGCATCGGCAGTGAGTCGACAAAACTGAGGGCGATGAAACCCAAGACGCAAATCACGATGCCGATGTACATGATGCGCCGGGGTCCTACCCGATCGACGAAGTAGCCTTCGATCGGCCCCAACAATCCCGATTCGATGCGCGCGAGTGAGAAGGCGCCGGAAATCGCCGTTCGGCTCCAGCCAAACTCGCGCTCGAAGGACGGAAAGAACGCGCTCATGCCAAAGTAACTGAACCCGGTATTTACGGCGTGAGTGACACAACCGGCGATAACCAGCCACCATTTTCGATCCATCATTGCTGCGCGATTCCAAAATACCGACAGTAAACTCATGCAGATTAACGCATGTTTCGAAATTGCGGAAGCGAAAGCTTCTTACAATAATTAGCCAAAAAGAACTTTGGCATCGGGTTTTGAGCGGGCTTCTGCTGACGCGCTGGAAGATAGAAAAGATTGAGTGCACGTTGTATTCGTCCTGGAAGCAAAACAAAGCAGTTCGCTGCGGCGAGAGCACATCGTAGCGTGCCGAAAACTTCGGATTGGAAAATCGTTTAACCAGCCTCTTCCGCTCACCCGGCACGGCATCGGGTTCTCTTCGTCCGGATAAATGATAAAGTCGTCACCATCGTTCGCTGCAACAAGGACTTCAAGAAGACACAACCATGCCACACAGCGTTACACTGATCTCCACCATTGCCGCCGGTTTGGGACTTGCCCTGGTCTTCGGCTTTATCGCGGCGCGCATTAAGCTGCCCCCGCTGGTCGGTTATCTGATCGCGGGTATCATTATAGGTCCGGCGACACCCGGCTTCGTCGCCGACGTCGAGCTGTCGGCGCAGCTCGCCGAGATCGGCGTCATGCTGTTGATGTTCGGTGTCGGTTTACATTTCTCGCTCGATGATCTTCTAGCGGTTCGCCGTATCGCGCTGCCCGGCGCCATTGTTCAGATCGTCGTGGCGACTTTGTTCGGCGCGGGGGTCGCGGCGCTGTGGGGCTGGAGCTTACCGGCCGGTGTGGTTTTCGGACTCGCGCTCTCGGTCGCGAGCACGGTTGTGCTGCTTAGAGCGCTGGAAAGCCGTGGCATACTCGAAACCGTCAACGGTCGCATTGCGGTGGGTTGGCTGGTCGTGGAGGACCTCGCCATGGTCTTGGTGCTGGTGCTGCTGCCGGCGTTTTCGCTTTCTATCGGCGGCACTGCGGGGGTCGCTCACCCGCCTGCCGGTGGAAGTTTAGTGACGACTCTCGCCCTTACGATCGGCCAAATCGCTATGTTCATCGCGCTTATGCTGATCGTCGGCCGGCGGGTCTTTCCGTGGCTGCTCTGGCAGATCGCGCGCACCGGCTCGCG
>JAICHC010000390.1 GCA_025922795.1 Candidatus Binatia bacterium
CTGGGAATAGTCCTAGCCGCGCTCCGAATCACAAATGACAAATTTCAGATCTCAAAGATTTCTGTTGAAATTTGGCATCTGAGATTTGGAATGCGCGAAGCGCCCGCGCGGGTAGCGCCTTGACAGTCACGCCGGGTGGCGAATAGAGTCAGTTATACTTAGTAACGGGAATCCCTACGGCTAAGCAAGAACAGGATACCGTCGACCTCGTCTCGGTCGACTCTTCGAACCCGCTGACGACCAATCGCCTTTGGCAACGCTCGCGGGAATTGGTCACCGACTGGCTCGGCGTCATCGGCGTCTTGTTGTTCTTCGCCGCCTGGGAGCTTGCCACTCGCTTTGAAATTCTCAATCCCTTCTACTTTCCTCCGTTCAGCGCGATCATCGCCAAAGGCTACGAGCTATTCGCCAACGGCTCCATCTGGGAGCACATGTGGTTCAGTCTGACTAATTTTGCCATCGGCTTTGTCATCTCGGTTTTACTCGGTGTGCTGCTCGGAATACCGATGGGCTGGTACAAAAACGTCTGCAAGACTTTTGATCCGCTCTTGTCCGGTATCTACGCGACACCGCTGATTGCGCTGCTGCCGTTGATCATTATGATGTTCGGCCTTGGCTCGATCTCCAAAATCATCATGACGATTCTCGCCGCCGTGTTTCCGATCCTCATCAACACCATGGTGGGCATTGCCAACACCGATCACCGGCTGATCACGATGGCGCGCGCCTTCGGCGCCAAGGACAACCAGATTTTCCGCAAAGTTTCATTGCCGGGATCGCTGCCGTATATCGTCGCGGGGATGCGCGTCGCTCTGGGCCGAGCCCTCGTTTATATCGTCGTCGCCGAACAGTACGGCGCCGCCACCGGCCTCGGCTATTTAAGCTCCGTGGCGGCGCAGCGCTTTCAGATGGCGGCGATGTTTGTGCCAATCGTCATCATCGCCGGGTTGGGCGCCGGGCTGAATGAATTGCTCAAGTCATTGGAGCGCCGTCTGGACAAATGGAAGCCTCAGAAGTAGTTCTGCCGCGGATTCTTAACAAATCGGTTTGCGACCCAGGAGTCTCCGTTTCCAAAGACCTTGAATGAGTGAGCCTATGCCAGCTCAGTTGCTTAATAAGCACGGCACAAAAAAGTCGGGAGGGAATGAATGAAGGTTCTGCTTAGAACGGCGGCGTTGCTTGTATTCGTGTTCGCGATTATCGGCATCATGAAGCCCCAGGCAAGCAACGCCCAAAACCGAAAAATGACCGTTGGCCAGACCGGCACCAATCCGGGCACATCGCTTTTCTTCATAGCCCAAAAAGAGAAGTTCTTCACAAAACATGGGCTCGACGTCAACATCATCAAATCGAACACCGCAGCGGCGGTGCAAGCGATGCTCAGCGGCAGCATGCACATGTCCACCGGATCGGGTGCGGCTGCTTTCACGACGGCGACGATTGAGGGAGCGCCGCCGTTTGTGCTGGTAAGTTCGTGGGTGAACGTCTTCCCTTACAAAGTGATGGCGCTGAAAGAAATCGCCAAGGTCGAAGATCTCAAAGGCAAAACCGGTCACGTCGGCGCGCCGTTCGGGACTATACCCGACACTGCGTTGAGATTCGCTCTGACCAAGCTGAAACTCGATCCGGAGAAAGATGTGAAGCTCGTGCAATCGGCTAACGCCGACCCGGCCGCGATCCTCGCTGCCATGGATAGAGGCGACGTTCAGTTCGGCATATTGGCCGCGCCGTTTGATCGCATTGCGGAAAGGCGCGGCTACCGAACCTTGCTCGCATTGCCCGAGCTAGGGATCCCTTGGCAACAGAACGGTGAATGGCTTCAGCGGTCCTATCTTAAGTCGAATCGTGACAATGTCGTTCGTTTCGTCAGGTCGATATCCGACGCCATCAAGTTCTATTTTGAGCAAAAGGACAAAACCATCGCTCATTTGGCTGAATTCCTCGGCAGCAAGCCGGAGGACACGGAGTACTCCTACCGATTGTTCGTGCCGTGGGCCGATCGCAATCCCCGGCCGAAAGTCGAATCGATCCGAACGACTCTCGAAGCGATCAAGAAAAACACGCCCAAAGCGGCGACAGCCGACCCGGCGTCATTCATCGATACCAGCATCGTCGATCAGCTGGCAAAGGAAGGCTATTATAAATGAAGCATGGAAGGCGGAGGGATAAGTTAGCGCATGACCTTCCGTCCTCATTATTTTGCTCGAGAATTGCTTGAACGATTTGACGCAACTTGTTTGATTCTCCATATGTGCGGTGTTAGCATCCGCGAAGTTCGAGCCAAGGAGCAGGTATTACGTGAAGCTTTATAATTTCGATCTCCTCGCCTATCCCCACGTGCCGAAAGAAGCTCCGCGCACGCCGGTTCCAAGCAGGTTTTTCGACCCGCAAAAAGGCGCCGCGAACTACGCTGAGCACCTCGAAGAGATGACCTACTGCGAAGAGCTCGGCTTTGACGGAGTGGTGTTCAACGAACACCACTACAGCGCCTATGGCACGATGCCGTCGCCGAATCTGATCGCCGCCGCGCTGAGTCAGAAAACCAAGAAAATCAAAATCGGCGTGCTCGGCAACATTCTGCCGCTGCGCAATCACCCGGTGCGGGTCGCCGAAGAATATGCAATGATCGACTGTCTCAGCAATGGCCGCCTGATCGCCGGCTTCGTGCGCGGTATTCCGCCGGAATACATTTGGTATGGCGTCAACCCCACGGAGTCGCGCGGCAGATTTCAGGAAGCCTACGACCTGATCATGACCGCCTGGACCGAGTCCGTATGGAGCTTCGAAGGAGAATTTTTCAACCTCAAGGACTGCGCCATCTGGCCGCGCCCGCTGCAACAACCGCATCCGCCGATCTGGATCGCGGCGCGCAGCGCCGAGTCGATCGAATGGTGCGTCAAGCGCCACCTGCCGTGCGCTCAGGTCTATCAGACCACCGGACAGATCGAAGACACCTTCAATTATTACCGGAGCAAAGCCCGAGAAGACGGCTGGGAGGCCAAGCCGGAACATTTCATCCTTTGCCGTCATATCTACATCGACGATACCGACCAAAAAGCGCGCGACAATGTGACGGAGCCGATGAATTATTTTTTCACGGTTTTCAATCGCGGCTTTAACGAAGCGATCAATAAAGACGCAGTGGGCCGCCAACTGATGGCCGCGCTGACCTCGGACCGATCGTTCAGCTATTTTCGCGAAGGCAACCGCGAGCGTTTTGATTTTTCCAAGTTCGATTACGACAGCTTATTAAGCAGCGGCTACCTGATCGCCGGCAGTCCCGACAGCGTGGCGAAACAGATTCAATCCCAAATGCACCAAGTCGGCGCCGATCATTTTATGGGCATGTTCCACATCGGCAGCTTGAGTCACGAAAAAGTCCTTAACTCGCTCAATCTCTTCAAAAAAGAGATCATGCTGAGACTCCAGTAGCATTCGATTCGGCATCGACCAGGATTCAGTTACGGTCCAAAGCCGGAGATAGATTCTTCGCTTGCAGCGGATTGACACTAAAGTAACTGATCTTCGCGTCTCGACTGAGGCGAGAGGATCTTGAGTCACTGACCCACCAGCGGTCATTGCGGCCCTCGACACTTTCAGTTCCATCAAGGTATCGGCGTGCCTCGATTGACCACGCTGGGGCTGACTGCCGAACGAGCCCCAGCTCTTTGACTTGGAACCGTTGCGATGCGTGTTATCTTATAAAAAGCTTCGAAAATGAGCTTTTTATGAAACCCAAACGTTGGATCGAAAATTCCAGCCGGCGAGAACTACTCAGAGTGATGGGGCTCGGGTCGGCGACCATTTTCCTTGGCTATGACCATCTATGCGGTATTTTGACCGGCGCATCAAAGCCCCGCGCTGCCGCGGCTAGCTTGCCTGGCTGTGTCGTCCGACCGGAACAGACCGAAGGTCCTTTCTTCGTCGAAGAAAAACTCAATCGCTCCGATATTCGCGTCGATCCGTCCAATCAATCGGTCAGTGCCGGGGTGCCGCTGCGCTTGGAAATTCAGGTGTCCCGTATTGCCGGCGGCGCTTGCGATTCGTTGAGCGGCGCCATTGTTGATGTGTGGCACTGCGATGCTCGCGGCGTCTATTCGGACGTGCGCGATTCCCAATTGGACACACGTGGAAAGAAGTTTCTGCGTGGCTTTCAGCAGACCAACACCAAAGGCCTGGCGGAATTCCTCACAATTTATCCCGGTTGGTATCAAGGCCGGGCGGTGCATATTCACTTCAAGATACGCAACCCCGGACAAGGTGCGCGGGCGGATGAATTCACCTCGCA
>JAICHC010000391.1 GCA_025922795.1 Candidatus Binatia bacterium
AGAACCGCCTTCCCAGCCGTGGCCACGGCGTCGACCAATGCTTGCGTCAAATCGTTGCGGCGCTGGCGCTGATATTCTTCGATCGCTCGGGAAACAACGTAAATCCCGTAGTCTTCGCCGAAGCCGATGCCCAAGCTTATCACCGGCAGCGTATTGACGTTAAGCCCGACATTCCAGTACGCCATCAGCGCCATGCCAAAAGTATTTGACATCAAAACCACGCCGACAAACAGCAGACCCGCGGTAAGGGATCGAAAGCCGATGGCGCAGAAAACCAGCTGGGCGAGCAGCATCAAGCCGAGAGTCAGTTTGTCGGAGCGGGCGATCACTTCATTGGCCGCCGCGAGCACTCCGGCGTAGCCGCTGGCGAGCTTGAACTCTGCCCCTTCCAACGGTTGTTTGTCGATGAATCCGGTGGCCCGGTCGATGACTTCCCGTAATGTATCTCCCTTGTGATCGTAGAGAAAGAACGTCACCCGGCCATGCTGGAAATTGTAGTTGACCCAGCGGTCGAAATCGCCGGGTTCGCTGCCGTGCTCGGCCACCATCAGGATACCGCCGGTCTCATCGCTCGAGCGCGGCAGCAGGCCCCAGCGCGGATCGTTGTAATGTAACACCGTATTGATCTGGCGCGTGAGATCGACCAGCGAGTCGCTGGAGCCGACGTGGGGCGAGCGCAGCATGTGACGCTGGAAGGCTTCGATTTTTTCCAGCACTTGGGGCGCCTTCATGGTGCTTTCGGCCTTGCCCTCGACGATGACATAAAGATGGTCGGTGCCTTGAAACTTCTCGTTGACGTGGCGGACGCTTTGGTTGTAAGGGGCGTCGGGCCACAGCAGCGGCGAGCCGGGGCGCGAATCACCGACGGTGAGAAACTGGTACCAGTACAAACTCCAAACGATCACTACTAAGAAACCCGCGATGCTAATGATCCGGCCCGCCGGACCGACGCAAAAACGAGCGACAGCGCGAAGCGGCGCTTCGAGCCAATGGCCCTCGCCGCCTTTCGGCACTTTCCGCGGCGTGGGAAAGAAGCAGCAAAGAATCGGATCGAGAATAACCACCGTGACGAGATTGCTGAGCACCCAGAAGCTTCCGGCGATAGCGAGTTTCGTGAGAATCGGCATCGGCGCGACCAGCAGAACGGTCAAGCCTATGGCATCGGTCAATATCGAGATGCTGCCCGGCATAATCAATCCAGCCGCCGACTCGACGGCGGCTTTTTCTTTGTCGCCGTAACGCTCGAGCTCCTCGAAAAAGCGCTCGCGAAATTGGATCGAGTGGCTGATCGTCCGGGCCGCGATCAAAAACGGCACGACCAGAATCAGAGGCTCGAAGTTATAGCCCATCAGAGCGGTAAATCCGGTTCCCCAGACGAACGTAATCACTGCCGAGAGCAGGGGAATCATGACGCCATTGAGATTACGGTAGTAGAGAATCAGAATGGCGAGCATGCCCAGGCAGGTGAGGGCGATGATCAGCGCGATCGAGCGCAGATGATGGTAGATCCAGCCGTAAAGAATCGGCTCGCCGGCGGCGAACACGCGAACGTTGGTGTCCTCCGCTTCGTCGATCGCTCGTTGAACGCGTCGAAACAAGGCCGCGTAGTCCAGGCGCTCTTCGTGAAATGCCGCGGTGATGAGCGCTGCTTTCCCGTCCTCCGAAACCAGCCGCCCAACAATGGTTGGATTGGCATAGACGATGTCGCGCAGCCGCTCGATTTGGTCCGGGCTCCGCGGCACGTTCGGCCACATCACGGGTTGCACTTCGATGCCCCAAGCGGTGGCGCGCACATCCTTTACTTTCTGGCGCGCGATGGAAAAGATCTGGTAATGGTTAGCGCCGGGAGTCTGCTCGATCACCTCAGTGAGCTTTTTTATTTTCTCCAAGACCGGAGCGTTAAAAATATCGCCTTCGGACACCTCCACCGACAGCAGGACCACATTGGCGCCGCCAAAAGTCTTCCAAAACCGGTCATGGATGCGAATGTACGGATGGTCCGCGGGCAATAGATCCGCGAAGGCGGTATACATCTCGATCTTGATCGAAAGGTAAGCAAAGCCCAGGGTCGCGGCGATGATGAGGCCTAAAATGACGGCGCGCTGTTTAACAATAAAGGTGGCGAGGAATCTCATCGGCGATGATTGCCTGACAATAGGGAGTTGAGCTTGAGCCGCTGCCAACTCTTGCCGCCGTTTTCCGTGCGCAGCACGAGCCCGCGGTTGCCGACCGCGAGGCCGAAGCCGTTCTCGGCAATGGCGATGTCATTCAAGCTCAGGCGCGGGATCTGAACCTCGGCTTGACGCCACGGTTTACCGGAATCGGATTGCAGTAAGGTGCCTCTCTCCCCCACCACCGAGATGCGGCCGTTGAAAGCCGCGGCGGCGAAGAGATGGTGGGTTGTGCCGTTGCTGTTTTCGCGCTGCCGAAGGATTTTCCAATGGGTGCCGTCGTCGGTCTTGAGCACGACTCCGTCGAGACCGAAAGCGTAACCGACGTTCGGGGCTGTGAAGAGCAGCGCGAATAGATTTTGGCTTGCGCCGCTGGCAAAAGAAACTTCGACCGGGCTTTTTTGCTTCGCCCAACTTTTACCGCCGTCCGACGTCTGGAAAATTACGCCGAACTCGCCGGCAACCCAGCCGCGCAAAGCGTTGACAAAATTGACTGTGCTGAAAGTGAAATCACCCGGCACTGGAGACTTAGTCCAGGAGCGCCCGCCATCGCTGGTTCGCATCGTCATGCCCCGGCTGCCGGCGATCCAGCCGTGCGATTCGTCGATCCAGTGCGAAGCAAAAAGATGTTCTGAGGTGTCGACCGTGTGCGCGCGCCAGCTCTTGCCGCCGTCGCGGGTCTGCAACAGCGTGCCGTAGCTGCCGCTGATCCAGCCCTTCGCCGGTGTGACGAATTGTACAGTGAATAGCGCGCGATAGGTCGGGCTTGCTTGAATTTCCCAATTTTGACCGCGATCCGCGGAGTGCAGGATCGTGCCGTAATAGCCGACGATCCAGGAGTGATCGCCGGAGATGTAGACGCCGTAAAAGTTCTCTAGGAGCGCGGGCTCTTTCGCGCCGGCGGCGGCGCAAAGGTGAAGATTGATCGGAACCAACCCGAGGATCAGCCCGATGAGACAAGCAATGGCAAAACGCATGCGGCGAAATTAGCAGGCTGGTGAGTATGCTTCTTTGCTACAACCCATCTCGGTAAGCACGCTTTCTCCTGGCGTGTCTAAAGCCAAGTCGAAGTCGATTTTCGCGTGCCGTCTCATTCGTTGGAGCAGCCTGCAGCCTTAGGAAATCGCCATCTCAGCGGTCATTCGATCGATCCTCCCCGCATGATGCTTTGCAGCGTCGCCAGACTAAACATGCTCGGCGGGTAGCCTTGATTGTAGGCGCGGGTAGCCGTGACGATGGTCGAGCGGCCGTTTTGCACGTTGACGATGACCACATCGCCCACCGACCAGACCTCGCGCCCATCGGCGAGCTTCACCGGGGTAAAGAAGCCGAATTGTTCTTTCCAGTATTCGCCTCGTTTGTCCCAGATCAACGTCCAGTGGGTGTCGAACGTGACCTTGTTCAAATGGAGAAGCTTTCGCGGATAACAGTAGTTGGAATCCTTGGGTGTAATCTCGAGAACGTAGGTATCGACAACCTCCCACTTCTCATTGAGCGGCAGGTAATCGCCCGGCTTGCGCGCGAACGGCAGATTCTCCTGGCTGATATTGGCCAAGATCTTCTTGTCGCCAAGGTACTTGTAATTGAAGTCGGTGATCTTGCCGTTGAAGCTGTTGATGTCGTCGAGATTGAATTCGCTCGGCGCCAAAGTCTGGCATCTTTGCGTCGTGGTGGCGCGCCGGATTCTCCGGATGCTGGGAAGATAGATATAGAGATCGTCGGCTCGAGCCGGATCTTTGTAACGAGTCTCCAAGGTCGTGGTGCCCGAGGCGTCGCGCGGATAACTATCGACGCGCAGCTGGATATAGTCGATGTGCTCGTAGCCGGGAATCACCGGCTTGGGATTCAAGCTGTAGCGCGTGCTCGGAAAAAGAAAATAGGACACCAGATCGGCGCGCCGCTCCGAGCCGTCCTTCTCGATCGCCGCTCGGATGATCTTGCCCCCTTTGACCGCGCCGCCGGTCTTGTAGTCGTCGCCCAACCAGCGATAGAAAAAATTCCACGCGAGCTTCTGACCGATCTGAGGATCGCCTGGATCGAATTTCGGAAAAGGCTGGCCGGCCACGTAATCGAGCAATTCTCCGTCCGGTCCGAGTCTCACCTTGCC
>JAICHC010000392.1 GCA_025922795.1 Candidatus Binatia bacterium
CCCTTGCCCGCGAGCGGCAGCTTTTCCAACCGGACGGTGCCGCGAATCTGTTGCTCTTGAACAACGTCGGACGTGACGCGCAGGGCAAGCACGCCGTACTTGCCGATGCCGCCGTCGACGGACTTAAAGCTGTAAGTGGAGTTCGGCAGAGAATGAGGTAGATACGAATGACAGGTCGGGCGATTAACCGCACGGCTGGCGGCCTGCTCGAGGTAGGATTCCTCCATGACGTCCAGGCATTTCTTAATGTTCAAGGCTCTCTGAACGTCGTCGTTGCTCAAAACGAGGGTCATGAATGATTCTCCAGTCGTAACGTTTTGCATTCTTTTGTAACACAGAGCGGCGGAACCGCAACTAAGGACGAAGAAGCGAATCTACCATAAGTCCCGGAGCGGCAGAGCCGAAAGCACCGAGAAAGAAAGGCTTAAGCACGCAGGGTGCGAAGCCCATTGCCAAGATGAGTGTCGGCGCTGAGGATTTCCTCTCCGTGTCACGACTGGTAAGCGATTTGACAGAATTAGCCGCGGCCGGACAAGTTTCGTGTTTGCTTGCACAGTAGCGGGACTCATTTTAGGGAAGACCAGGGAGCGATCAACGACTTCTTATCCTTCTCGTGAGATCGATAAGCGGCGTCGAATGCGCGGGTTTTCCAACCCTAGTTGGTGTAAGAATTGCTTTGTGTTCCTCCGGACATTCAGGCCGACGCGCCAATTTCAAAATCCGGGAGAAAACAGATGTTCGAGAATCTTAGCGACAAGACTTCGCGCAACGAGACGGCGTCACATGAGATCTCCGTAGTCATCGGTCCGACCGAAGTGGCCGATGTCATGACTGGCAAAGTGGTCACCCTAAGCCCGCATCACACGTTTGACGACGCCGCCAACTTGATGAACGACCGTCATTTTCGCCACTGCGTCGTTGTTGATAATTATCGTAACGCTGTGGGCGTCATTTCCGACCGAGACATTTTCAGGGCGTTGGCGCGAAATCCCAATTCGCGCTCCAAATCGCTTGACCAGATCATGACGCGCAACCCGATCACGGTTAAACGCAACACGCCGATCGTCGAGGCGGTATCGAAGCTGATCTCCAAGCGTATCAATTGCCTGCCGGTCATCGAGGATAACGGTACGGTGTGCGGCATCGTCACCTCTACCGATCTTCTGAAGTCTTACCAGCAGCTTCTTGAGATGGTGCGACGTCAGGCGCGCTAAACTTCCAGGGCCGTAAAATCACCCGTTGGCAGATCGCCGTTCCGGCATGCGCGTGTATAATGTCACGCATGGGTCGGAGGATTTCAGTCACCGTCAAGCCAAGTTCAAAATCTCCGTCGGTTACTCAATTGACCGACAGCGAATTTCGCGTGGCCGTGCGCGAGCCGGCGCAGGACGGCAAGGCGAACCGGGCGCTCATTGAATTGCTCGCGGATCATTTTCGCACCGCCAAATCGGCGATTAAGATCGTTCATGGTCTTCATTCCCGGCACAAGCTCATAGAAGTGGATTAATTTCTCACCAGAACGAGCCATTGCTGCGCGGCAGGTTGCGAAGCGCAGATAATCCGCATAAGGATTTAGTTTAATCCCGATCAGAGGGAACTCAGTTGTCGAAGATTGATAATTTGCAATCGGTAGCCACGCCATTTGCGACCTGGGGTAGGTTGGCGGCCAACTCCACGGCGCACATGACCGAGCATTTATTTAACGGCGTGATCGCTGTCATTTTGCCGCTGATTACCACATCGCTTGGCTTAAGTCTGGCGCAAGCTGGCGCTTTGGCTTCCGCGCGCACTTTGATGGCGGGGCTGGCAAGCTTTCCTTCCGGTTTTTTGGCCGACTTGGCAAGCCGCCGTAACATTTTGCTTGGGTTTTGCATCGTCATGATCGGCCTGGGTTGTCTCGGACTCAGTGCGGCGATGACGTTTCCATCGCTGCTTCTCTTTATGGGCCTCGCGGGATTCGGCGGCGGTTGGTTTCACCCCCAGTCATTGGCGATCTTGTCCGCGAGATACCGTGAAAAGAAAGCCTTTGCTCTGGGCATTCACGACAGCAGCGCCAATCTCGGCGAGGTGGTCGGTCCGCTCGCGATCGGTTTCTTTTTGGCGTTTTTCGATTGGCGCACGACTTTGCAGATCTGGGCGATCCCGGGCTTATTGATCGGGGTGTTGTATGCGGTTTTCGGAGCGGAAGGAGAAACGAGTGCGCCGCGGCCTCGCGATTATGGGCGCGCGGTATGGGAAGATGTGGTCAAGAACAAGACCGTCTTCGCCTTAGTGGCCGTCTCAACGCTCCGCGCCATGGGCCAGACCGCTCTGGCGGCGTTCCTGCCGCTTTATCTGTCTTTGCATTTGAATTTATCGGCGGCCGCGGTCGGGGCTTACATGTCCGTGCTATTCTTATTCGCTGGTGTGGCTCCGGCCTTTGTCGGCTGGATCTCAGATCGCTTCGGACATAAGCCGTTAATTATGGCGTTTTCCTCCGCAAGCGTAATCGCGATCCTGGTTATTTCTTACCTGGGATCGGGATTTCTGTTGGCGATGGCCATGGGTGCTCTCGGCGCTCTTCTTTGGGCGCTTAGACCGGTGATAGTTTCGGCGGCCCTGTCGTCGGCGCCACAGCATCTATCCGGCAGCATCGTGGCATTTATCTACGGCGCCAATATGGGCGTCTCGTTCCTAGCGCCACTGATGGCGGGTGTGGTAGCAGATTTCTATGGTTTGCCGAATGCGCTGGCATCACTCGCCGTGTTTCCGCTGCTCGCGGCGATGATTTGTTCTGTGCTCGTCAAAGCGTCCCCCCAAAACGAGCCGCAATTGCACGAGTAGAGCCAATCACCTTTGCGACCGGTTGTTTCCCGCTTCTCTCTGGATGCTCGGCCGTTTAGCGCAGACTCTGAGAAAAGCCGCCCTCGGCGCCAAATGATATTATCGACGGCGTCTGCGGGTAGGTTTTGTCAGCGGTTTGGAGTTCTTTTCTTCGCTGGCGATAGAGCCGGTTAACTTGGGCCGCACGTTATCATCGATCCATTTCTGATCCCACCACTCAACCGGCAAAACCGGCACGCCGTGAAGATAGATACCGAAGTGAAGATGATCCCCCGCCGCCAAGCCCGTCTCGCCGGTCTTGCCGATCGGCTGTCCTTGCTTGATGGGCTCGCCGATTTTGACGTCCATCGAGCTCAAATGTGAGTACAAGGTAAAAAGCCCCAGGCCATGATCGATGATCACGGTATTGCCGTAGATGCCGAGGTCTCCGACGAAGGCGACCACGCCGCTGTTGGCGGCTTCGGCGGGGTATTGCTTGGTGACCGAGAGATCGTAGCCAAGATGATAAGCCTTATCGATGACTTCATCTTTGTAGGTGTAGGTCCGGGCATCGGCGAAATTGGCTTCGACCTTCGAATTGCTGAGCTGGCGGAATGCGACATTCCAGAGCATCGACGGCGTCGATTTGAGGGTCGTCTGTTTGATTTTGTCGTCGTTCTCTTTTCTGAGGTGACGGTTTACTTTGATAAAAATGTCCTTCGAGCTTGCTTGGCGTGCGCCCACGTCGTTTACCAGAGGCGCGACCTTGGCGGCGATAAACTCATCGGAAATCGAGATCGTGCTCTTTTTGTATTTCACGTTTTTAAGCTCGTAGACAAGCCTCATTTCTCTGGTGTTGCCGGCTTTGTCGCTGGCCACCAGGACCGCCCTTTGATTCTCGGCCACATCATACGGATGGGCGAAGAAGGCGAGGAAATGATCCGGATGCTTCTCGATTTGCCCTTTGTAACCCGGGAAGAAATATTTCCCGATTTTCACGCCGGTGCTCACAGTATCGGATGAAGATTTGTAAGCAATCACGCCGACGCCGCCGAAATTCACGTAACGATCGTCGGCGATCAGCTCGAGGGTCGGTGCGGTGATATCGATAGTGACGTTTTTTTGCAGGGCAGTTTCGTTGCCGCGGAAAAAGCTCCAGAGCGAGCGATCCCGCGCGCTCACGCTGAGCACGGCCGGGCCTTCCTTGAGCCCGGTGAGTTTGGAGGAGAGAGCCAGCGTGAATTTCTTCTGCATCACCGGCCGGTCGTACTGCTCGGAGAAGAGCGGGAAGTCGGCTCCGGCGGATTTTAGACTCACGCTAAACGACTTTAAGCCGCTGCCCCGATCGGTGGCTTCGACCTCGAGCACGCCGAGGCCAATGATATCGGTCTCGGGGCTGATCCTGATTTGCGGTTTATGCCATTCGAAGCGGGGCAGCAACCAAATACCGCCGCCGACGAACACGGC
>JAICHC010000393.1 GCA_025922795.1 Candidatus Binatia bacterium
AACGACAACTCTCGTAAGCGACCGACCCATTACGGCGAAGGGGAGTTAACCCTCGGACGAAATCTGGTGGCGGCCACAAATATGAACGTAGTCGGCACGCAGTCCTGAGGTCAAGGGGCGCCAACTTTACGGACGAATTACTGCGCGCGCACCATGCGGAAGCTGCAGCGATAGCCAACTATTCGAAGCAGCGAATGCTGAACCGATCTCCAGCCCAATCCAAACATCTCTCGTTCTTGCGCGGGCTCTGGTAATTCGCGCGAGAATGCCTCATCCTTTGGCTTTCCTCCCGCGCGATGAGGCTCAAAAAGGTCAACGTTCGAGAAAGTCTCCGCTCATCATTCAAGGATGGCGTCTTTGCCGCTTTCATGGTCGGCGCCACCGATCATTACGCAACGCCCGCGGCGCTCTTCTTGGGCGCCACCGTACAGGAGATCGGTCTCATCACCGCATTGCCCAGTCTATTGTCTTCTTTATCGCAGTTCTTTTCCGTGCGGGTCATTTATTGGGTCGGCGGGAGGCTGAAGCTATTGGTGCGCCTGGTTTTCTCTCAGGCATCGTTCATTCTCTGTATCGCCATACTGCCGCTGCTCGATATTTCTCATCGAGTGGAGCTGTTGTTGCTTTGTTTTATTTTCGCGGCCGTATGCGGCGGATTGGCCGGACCCGCCTGGGGCAGCCTGATGAGCGATTATGTCCCGGCGCGCAAGCGCGGGCGTTATTTCGGTTGGCGCAACCGGACTGTCGGCGCGGTCACGGTCGTTAGC
The DNA here is from genome assembly GCA_025922795.1 of Candidatus Binatia bacterium. The sequence continues at coordinate 768 of JAICHC010000393.1, forward strand.
ATTATCGCTTCGGGATTGCTGTTGAATGTTTTTCAACCGATTTCTTACGCCGCGGGTTTTTCGATCATCTTTTCTTTAGCTGCGGCGGCCCGATATGCCTCAGCCTATTTCATCAGCCGCATGGATGAGCCGCCGCACAAAAAAGATCCGGCCAGCGATTTCACTTTTCTCATGTTCCTGCGCCGCTTCAGAGAAAGCAATTTTCTCAGGTTCGTGGTGTTTAGCGGTTCTCTGACCTTTGCCACGTATCTGGCGGCTCCGTTTTTCGCCGTCTTCATGCTGCGCGATCTGCAGTTGAGCTACTTGACCTACATGGGGCTCCAGGTTGGATCTTCGCTCGCTGCGCTCATCGCGCTGCCGCTCTGGGGACGGCACGCCGATCTCGTCGGCAACGTGACCGTCTTGCGGCTCAGCTCGTTTTTGGCCGCGCTGATCCCAATCTTCTGGCTTTTCTCGCACAATCCCGCCTATCTCATGCTGGTTCAAAGCTTTGCCGGCTTTTCTTGGAGCGGAGTCACCCTCAGCTCCGGCAACTTCATTTATGATGCCGTAACGCCGCAGAAGCGGGTGCGCTGCATTGCGTATTTTAATGTTATCAATGGCCTGGCGCTTTTTTTGGGTTCCAGCCTGGGCGGCTATTTGGCCTCGCGCTTGCCGCCGCTTCTCGGCTATCGCTTGCTCGCCCTGTTTGCACTTTCTTGCTTGTGCCGAATGTCTTTTTATCTGCTGCTCTCGCGCAGCTTTCGGGAAGTCAGAGCCGCCCATGAGGCTTCCGTCCAGGAGCTTTTTTTCAGCGTCGTCGGCATTCGCCCGCTGGTGGGTGCGGCGCGCGACTGAAGTCACCTGCATCGATTTTCGCCGTTGTGAGCCCTGGTCTGTCATTTCGGCAGACATCACCTAAGCCCGGCAACTCAGATTTGCATGCCGACGCTCCCTGATCCCTTTAATCGCCCCCAGCCGCAGTTTAAAGTCTCTTTGGAGCATCCAGTTATGAAACTTACGATTGAAACGAAAATAAGACTCAATGATGGGCACCTGATCCCGCAGCTCGGATTGGGCGTGTGGCAGATTCGCGCCGGTGCCACCTGTGAAGCAGCGGTGCTCGACGCACTGGAAGCGGGATACCGGCACATCGACACCGCGTCCATGTACGGCAACGAGGAGAGCGTCGGTGCAGCGATTAAAACGAGCGGCATTCCACGGGAGAATATTTTCGTCACTACGAAATTGTGGAATTCCGATCATGGACACCCCGAGCACGCGCTCGAGACGAGCCTGCGCAAACTCAACTTGGATTATGTTGATCTGTACCTGATCCATTACCCTGTGCGGGAACGGCGGCAGAGCTGGCCCACCCTGGAGAGACTCCGAGCCATGGGGAAGGCGCGCTCGATCGGTGTCAGCAATTTCACCATCAAGCACCTGGCGGGATTACTCGGCGAGACCAAGACGGTTCCCGCGGTCAATCAGGTCGAGTTTCACCCGTACCTGTATCAGCGCGAATTGTTGGACTTCTGCGTCGCCAAGGGGATTGTCATCGAGGCGTATAGCCCGTTAACGCATGGACAGCGGCTGAGCGATCGGAAACTGGTTGCGGTCGCAAAGAAATATTCGTCAGCCAGCCGCGCCGGCTCCAAGGCGACGGCGCAAATCCTCATTCGCTGGGCGCTGCAACATGGATTGGTGGTGATCCCGAAATCGGCCAACCGTAAGCGCATCTTCGAAGATGCCGATGTCTTTGACTTTGAGATTACCGCAGCGGATATGCAGCTCCTGGATGGTCTCAACGAAGACCTCCGAACCTGCTGGGATCCGACTGATGCACCGTGAGCGGAAAGTCCCGCGGCTGTGGTCTTTCAGAGGCGGCGCTCGTCACCGGGGCGGTATGGTCCAGAGGTAAACCGAACGCTCGCGACCGCCGCTTTGAACCCGCACGGTCTGTTGCGGCTTCCAGTCGCCCATGTCATGCCAGTGCGACACGATGCGGGCACCGGGTTTGAGCTCGCGCAGCAGTTTCGGCCGGAGCTTTAGATTGAGCCCGGGGGAGAGAAAGAGCATGACCACCGCCGCATCGCTCACGTCGGTCACAAAAAGGTCCTGGTTCAAAAAGCGGATACGATCAGCCACACCCGCTGCACGCGCGTTTTCTTCGCTTTCGGTGATGCGCTGGGGGTCGATATCGACGCAGACGCCGCGCGCGCCGAACTTCTGCACTGCTGCGATCACGATGCGGCCGTCGCCGCAGCCAAGATCATAGACTACCTCGCCGGCTTTCACGTTGGCCAGACGCAACATGACCTCGACCACGTCCGGCGCCGTGGGTTCGTAGTGCACGTCGGGTCCGCGTAGCGAATTCGGCGCGGCGTTTGGCTGTTCCCCGCAGCCGATGCCGGCCACAAAAACCATAAAGGCGACAGCGCACAGAATAGTTCGAACTCCCGCCGTCCAACCCATCTACATGCCCCCTACCCGCCGGTTCATTAATTTTCCGTGGTCCTCGTTGACCGTGGCTGAATTTGATTATGGCTTTGTCGCGCCCGGTGCTTCACGGTGAGACTTGAGGCTTTAGCGTCGCTGGACCCATGCTCCCCACATTTTGCACGACTTGAACGGTTTGATCAGACTTCTTTCCCCTTATATCCGCATCAGCAGCGCTGTAACGCGCGCTCCGTTCGCCGCTTCGATTGCCGATAGGTACATGCCGACTTGCCGCCGATAGACCGGTTCATTGCCGCGGAACTCTTCATCGGTCTTAAAATCTATGACTGTCCAGCCCTCGGCCTGCTCGAAGGCGAGATCGATGATCCCCTCGATCAGCAAGCCTTCAGTATTGCGCCACGCGATCGGCACTTCACGACGGCACCGGCCTTGTTGCGCGGCTTGGCGCGCACGGTCGAAAAGCGCATGCCCGAGCGCCGTGTGCACAGCATCCGAGCCCGAAGCGATCTCTTCTTGAGAAGCGCCGAGTATGCGGCCATGAATGTTTGCGAGACGTTGAATTGCGCTCAGATCGCCATCGAGCGGGACGCTCGCAAGAACAGCGTGCACGAGGGCGCCGAAGCGAGCGCCCGACGGCCGGTTTGGTGCGCGCGGCAGCTCGATGATTTCCACGGAGGCAAGCTTCGACTCCGGCGATTCTTCGCCGGCTGCTTTCGCCGTCTGCGTTACCGTTCGCACTGAGACTGAGCTATGACTGCCGGCGGCAACGGCCTGCTGGCGCCGCTCGCGCCAGGAGTTGTAAGCAGCCAGACCTGATTCGACGATAGCCGGCGCGACGTCCTTGACGATCAGCTCCGGCCGGCGGATGCCGAGCGGCACCTCGGCGCCAAGTTGTAAGGCGCGCGGATCCCACCAGACGACGGAGAACTCGGAAGGCCCGGAAGGACCTGCCCCGCGTATGTGCAGACCGGGAGCAACCGTGTTCGCCCCAGCCGAGCCGCCAGGCCGGACCAAGACCGAATCTTTCGATTTAAACTCCGCGCAGCCGGGCGCTTGAA
>JAICHC010000394.1 GCA_025922795.1 Candidatus Binatia bacterium
ACGTGGTGGGCGCCCTGGCGTAAGTTGCGTGAGCGCAATATCGGTTGGCGACTCGATTACATCCTGGCGAGCGAACCACTGGCGGCGAAAGCCGCCCGGTGCACGGCCCACCGCGAGGTCGGAACCAGCGATCATGCCCCGGTGGTCGCGCTGTTCGAACTAAACGGTGCGGGAGATCCAGCATTGAATTCATGACCGCTGGGAGCAATGCCATGAAAGCGCGTAACAAGACACCGCCCCCCGATCTTGACATTTTCGGCCGGCTCGCCGAGTACACCCGCAAGCGCCGCTTCGATGTGACCCCGGAGCCCGCCGGGAAGGCTGGGCGCGCTCGTAAAAAAGTTCTCGAGTTTGTCGTCCAAAAGCACCGCGCGAGCCGCTTGCATTACGATTTTCGCCTAGAGCACGACGGCGTGATGCTTTCCTGGGCGGTTCCCAAAGGTCCGTCACTGGATCCGGCGAACAAACGCTTAGCCATGCAGACCGAAGACCATCCGATCGAGTACAATCAGTTCGAAGGCGTGATTCCGGAAGGAGAGTACGGTGGTGGAACCGTGATGATCTGGGATCGCGGCACTTGGGAACCCGAGGTGAACGATGTCGATGCCGCGCTCGCCAAGGGCGATCTAAAGTTCACGTTGCGCGGCAAGAAGCTGCGCGGCTCATGGGTGATAGTCAGGATGCGGCCGCGGCAGTGGTTGTTGATCAAGCACCGGGACCATGAGGCATCGAAAGCCGATCTGACTACCGCCAAACCGCGCTCGGCGGTGTCGCGCCGCACGTTGGCGGGCATTGCGCGCCGCGCCGGCGCCAGTGCGCGCCAGCTTGCCCAAGCCGAGGAAGCTGATAAATGATGGTTCGGCTGTCTTTAGTAATTCAACCTATCGCTAGGCTTGTCGAATCAAAGCACGGTAGAGACGAAAGCTTGTAAACGAACTTCAATATTTCCACGGAAGGCTTGAACCACGTCCGGGATGAAGGGGTTGACTGAAGAAATACAACGCCTGTAGAGTCGGCTTAGCACCGTGTCTTTAACGCGCAACGGAAACTCAGAGGAGGATGCCAGCATGTCGATGACATACGTGAAGAGGATTATCGGTCTCTTGGCGGCATCAACGCTGCTACTTGGGACCCCGCCGGTTGGGCACACGGCTCAAACATCACCCGTCAAGCTTCCTACCGGCTGGAAGACGCCCAGCGAGCTTTACGCCATCCTCGCCAAGCTACCAGCGGATCAGCTTGATCAGGTTCTTTATGAGGGCGCTAAAAAGGAAGGCGCGGTCGCATATGCTTCGCCGGCCGAGGAAAACCAGATCGCCAAGTTAATGGAAGGCTTCATGAGCAAATATCCCGGCATCAAAGGGCAGAGCCTGGGCGGTCAGCAAGAGGACATCAGCAACCGCATCCTTGCAGAAGCGCGCGCCGGCCGCAGCAGTTTCGACATCATCGGCATCGGCACATCCTTAGGAGAATATCGCGAGGCTAAGGCTTTGGCCGAGATTCACGATCTTGTCGGCGATGCTCGCTATCCCGCCAAGTTTCGCGGTAAAGATTTTTATTCGTGGAATCTCTTGAGCATGGTGATCGCCTATAACACCAATCTGCTGAAGCCGTCCGAGGCTCCCAAAAGCTACATGGATATCCTCGATCCCAAGTGGAAGGGCAAAATCGCTGTCGACACCTCGCCCGACACGTGGGTTTTTGGCATGCTACACAAGTGGGGCAATGAAAAGGCCTATGATTATCAAAAGAAGCTTATCCAGGACCAGCAGGCGCTGATCCGCAAGGGTCACACCAATCAGACCAACCTGCTCATAGCGGGCGCATTTCCGGTAGCCGTCGAGCTGTATTCGTACAAAATTGCGGAAATGAAGAATAAGGGCGCACCGGTCGAAATGATCTTTCCTAAAGAGTTCGTGTCCGCCGAAGCGAGTGGTGTCGGTATCAGTAGCCGGGCTCAGCATCCTTATGCGGCGATGCTTTTCGCTCGCTTTCATATCGATCCCAACGGCGGGCAGAGAATTCTCGCTCAGTTCGGGCGGGTCATGGCGCACCCCGACACGAAACTCAAGTATAAGGAACTGCAGCAAGTGACGGCGAAGGACACGCTGGACCGCATGTCGCTGCTGACTGCCGAGACGCTAGCCCAGTACAGCGACGCGTACACAAAAATAATCAAGGAAATTTATAACCCGGCAATCCGGGGCGGCAAGTAAGCGCGGATAAGTTAGCCGTGGCCGCGCAATTTATCATACCGTTACCTCATGGCGTCGGCGCAGTCGATTAAGGTGTTGGAAAGCCGAGAAAGTCTTTCGCCATGAGCACCGAAACCGTTCCGGTCTTAGCCAGACAACCCTATCGCTTGCCATTCGACTGGTCGCGCTGGTTAAACGGCCAAACTATCGGCGTCGGTTTGCTCACCCTGCTGCTGATCTGGCTCATCATGGTGCCGTTGGCAGTGGTGATCTGGGGCGCCTTTCGCGACGGACAACCAGGACAGGCCGGCGAATATACGCTGCTGAAATTCGTCGAGGCTTACCAGGGAACACTGCTCCAAACCGTTGCGAACACCGTCGTGTTCGCGTTGGGCGCCGCACTTTTGTGTCTGGCGCTCGGTACTTTTTTGGCCTGGATTACCGAACGCACCGACGCGCCGCTGCGTCCTTTGATTTACGCTATGTCATTGTTTCCGTTGATCGCTCCGGGTGTCTTGATGGCCAGCGCCTGGGTCCTCGTGCTTCACCCCACGATCGGCATTATCAACGTCGCCGCCCGGAATTGGCTTGGCGTGGAAGCGCCGCTATTCAACGGCTACAGTATGGCGGGCATGATCTGGGCTCAGGCCGTCGATCAGATTTCGCTCCCCTTCTTGTTAATGGCGGCGGCTTTTCGCTCCATGGATCCCTCGCTCGAAGAGGCCTCGGCTGTGGCTGGCGCCCGCTTCAGCACTACCATGCGGACGGTTACGATGCCGCTGCTGTTGCCGTCGGTGCTGGCGGTTTTCTTGCTCGTGTTCGTGCGCGCTATCGAGAGCTTCGATGTTCCCGCGGTACTTGGTGTGCCGGCATCGATTCCGGTGTTCGCCACTCAGGTCTTTCTCGCGGTATGGGACGTGCCGCAGGACTACAACGTGGCTTCCGCCTTTGGCGTCGGCTACTTGGTCGTCAGCCTTTTTATGCTTTATCTCTATCACCGCGCTACGCGCATGTCGGAACGCTACGTGACAGTTACGGGAAAGGCGTTTCGGCCCCGGCGCATGCAACTCGGCCGCTGGCGTTGGCCGCTCAGCCTGCTTAGCCTGGCGCTTTTAACGTTCAGCGTAGGCTTGCCCGTGTTCGTCTTCACGTGGACCTCGTTCGTGAAGTTCTACCAAATTCCGTCGCTTTCACAGCTGCCGCACTTCAGCCTGGATAACTATCGGGAGATTTTCGAATTGCCCCATACGGCGCAAAGCATTTACAACACGATGATGGTCGGTATCTCGTCAGCGCTGATCATTGTTCTGCTTGCCGCGACGATTTCATGGATCGTCATCCGCAGCCGTGTCGCCGGAAGAAAGTTCTTGGACTTTCTCTCGTTCTCGCCGATCGCCATACCCGGCACAGTCATGGGATTGGCACTGTTGTGGTTGTACCTGGTGGTGCCGATTCCGATCTACGCCACCATATGGATTTTGATCGTCGCGTTCGTCGGTAAGTATATCACTGTGGCCGTGCGCTCGACTCACGCTTCGTTGCAACAGATCAGCGTTGAATTGGAGGAAGTCTCGACCGTTAGCGGCGCCTCTTGGGGCCGGACCTTCCGCTCGGTGGTGCTGCCGTTGATGGCCCCAGGGTTAGTCGTCGCTTTCACTTATACGCTGTCGCTGACTTTTAAGGTACTTTCGATGCCGATCCTGCTCGGCAGCATCGAGACCAAGCTTATATCGGTGACGATTTACAATCTCTATCAGGATGGCCAGTACCCGATGCTTTCCGCCATGGGGGTTATTTTACTGCTGCTGGTTCTCGCGCTGTCACTTATAGGTACGTACGTCGGCAGGCGCTTCGGCGTGAAGCAGGACTAAGCTGTTGTTCCGTAGATTCATTTCGCCTTTCCCACGTTGCGTTGGCTTTTCTATTCTTACTAATGAGTCCGTTATTTAGAGACCATGTGGCTGCACCACGACCGAAGGCCAAGCCCTTCCGATCGCGGTCAATGGTTTTGTGCCTTGATGGGCCACCGCCCCGTCCTCTCCGTGGTGACAATAACCTGCACCTGGG
>JAICHC010000395.1 GCA_025922795.1 Candidatus Binatia bacterium
CCGTCCCGATCTCAAAATGGCGATCTTCTTCGTAATCAGCGACCAGACGTTGGGTGAAACGACCATCGAGCAGACCAACGCTCACCGTCAAGTCATTGATGGTTCGGTAAATAAACTCATGGCGCTGGCTCTTCGTAAACTGCTGGAGCCCCCGCAATTCGTGTTTGACGGCACTCAGTCACACAAGACTCCCTTGAAACACCAGCCGGCCGCCGGGATCCATCAGAAGAGCACAGCGCCGGACAGAATCAGTGCCGCCGCGCAAATGGAATGAAGTAGCACCGGCCCAAAGATGCTCCCTGAACGCTCTCGCACTACACCGGACGCTAGGCCGAAGGTGAGAGCCGCTGCGACAGTGACCAATAACTTATTCGTATGGAGCTCGCCGTTTGAGAAACCCCAGAGCAGAAGTACCGACGCCGCAGCATAGAGTGTACTCGAAATAAGAGTAGGCCAGGAGCGCCACCAGTGCCCCACGCTTCCTTGTATCGGGAGGCGTAACGCAAGAGATCCTAGGATCACACCTCGGAAAAGCAACTCGGCTGCGATCGGAAGAAGTAAGGCGAACGAAGCGGTGAATTGGCTCAGGCTGTGCGAGCCGATCCCATAACCGAGCGATCCAGGCGTCCAGACCCCACCGGTCAGAGCGGCGATGAATACGGCGGGGAGCGCGGTCAGCCAGCGAAAACCGCTAGGTGCTCGCCAACCATAAAGTCCCGGAGCCCGGCGAGCTTTCCACCAAAATAGAGCAGCCGCCGTGACCGGAAGAATAACGACCGACAGCAGCAGCGTTTCTGGCGCCACATAGCCACGCTCGCGGAGCCGGTTGGCGATGACCATAAACGTCAGTGCTGGCAACAAGCCCATCAAACAGAGAAACACTGCGCGTGGGATTTCGGAGATGACATCAAGGATGGTCGGCTGTCGGAAGGCGTCCCGTACCGCTGCAACGATCTGATCCGGGATCAGACCTGTGCCACCGTCACGCGGAGAAGCGCCAATCTCCGCTGAGCCGCCCCAGCGGTTTTGCGAGCCACGTCGCACCGCCGGGTCCAAAAGATTGAGCCGCTCGTAGGCCCGATCAAGCGTTGTTGAAAGCGCGCGATCGACTTGGCGCACATCATACGACGACGGAGCATTTTGCAATATCCATACGCCCAACCGGTCCCCGTAAATTTTTCCAAGCCGCCGTTCGACTTCGTTAATCCCAGCCTCAGAACGGCAGACGACGACAACCGATCCGTTTGCGATTTCGGCTCGCGCGAGTTCATCCATCTCAGGCAGTCCGTCAAAATCTTCCGGCGAATAGATCAGTCGGTCGAGGGCCCGGAGCCGGTCGGCGATGTAGTCCAGCAGATCGATTTCAGCCCACTGTCCGTAATGCTTAAATACGAGCTCCTGCTGCTGTAATTCTTTCAACATTGTGGAGGTTGAACGGAGCAGGTCCCGAGGAAGCGCGGATAAGCAGTGCGCGTCGGCACCGTGAGCATCAATGACGCCTTCGAGACGCAACAGGGGTATCACCCTGGCAAGCACTTCAGAGTTAGCCGTGAGACGAAGGTGATTTAAGAGCACCCAAACGGCAAAAATGGTGTCGAGGTCGCCATCGTTTGCCAACACTACCCAATCGCGCGCTCGGAGGTCGGCAAGCTTGCGAGTCAAGATGATAGCCTGTTCGCAAGTAGCCAAGGAATGAATCGATCCCTGCTGATGGTCGAGGTTGTAGACTGCCTTCTCAAAGTCCGCAAATGGCGCGCCTTGCGCTGCGCCGTCAAGAAAAATAGTTCCGGACGGGTAATTGCGCGCCTGTTTGGCAGATATCTGCACTCGGCGTACGTCGCGAACCGTGACCGTGGGTGCTTCGACGCATGTAAGGACTTTTTCCTTGGCGTCGTTGCTGAGCCGGTACCGATCAGGAACTGCTGACGTCTCGACCCGCTCGGCTGACGGCTGTTTCGGTGCGGCGTCGACTGCTGGCTCCCAACTATCGTTCTTCGGGGCGGATTTCTGCGGGGTGTCTCTCGTCAATCCCCAGGCAAGCTCGGGTATAGATTTATTTGCAAGGCGTTCACGCTCCAGCAGCAAGGTGCGAGCTTCGTGGAGAGAGCGACATCGGAGCAATGCGTCGCGCACTTGATGAAGGGAATCATCAGATTCTTCTACTGCGGGCGAAAACATGGCCTTTAATTTGTGAATATAATCGCTGTAACCTCCAGCCCTCGTTGGATTGTATTCCCAAACAGTCTGCCAAGGCATAAAACCGCCTAAAGCAAGGCGTACGAGTTCAATAGAGGGCGCTGGCATACCTGCGACCAATACAACCGCCCGTTCGCCGCTTTCGAATTTGATCTGCTGGAAACGTTTGCGTTCCGTAAAGTGACGGAGAACCCGTAGGACGGGGCCAATTCCTGTTTCCATGCCGAGCATCACCTTCGCTCCTTCGGTTTGTCAGAATCTAATAGTTCGTGGTTGTGAGAGACAAATCTTGTGCAAGCTTCGCTTCGGATCTTGGACGGTCGAAGGGTGTAGTCCATTGAAAATTCCATCGTCTTTCTTTCTCGGCGACCCCGCGCTTTTAGCGCGGAATCGCCCCGCCCGGAATTCAGAAAACGCAAAGATTGCTCAATGCCGATTGTTGGCGGCCATACAACAACCTTTGGATGATTTATCAACGCGCTCTAGTTACACCGGACTAGAGTGAAAATGTATTTCTTGACCTTGTTGTTACCGAATTGTCTGTGCTGCTTCTAGGGTCGCCTACCTGGCCAACCCACCGACTCTACTTGTCGGCCCCCAACAATATCCAGAGCAATGATTATGCCCTACCCGTCGTCCTCAGAGGAGTGGCTAAAATACACAAACGGGGGCATCCCGCAGGGCAACAGATGACAATAGTCCGGCGATTAAGAACACGGATTCGAGTAAAGTTGTGCGAAAATGTGCTCTTTTCCCAAGCAAACCCGCGATGGGAGCAAACAGCAGGAATCCTGGTAGAAGACCTGATCCACCACCGGGGTCGAATACTGTGACCCCATTCGACTGAGCCAACCTCTCCAAAAACTCTGATAGTCTCGAGTTTGATCCACCAGCGTTCGACGATCAGCGGCTGATTGACGGGCGAGCCGGACTGGACTAGACGTAGTCCATTATGACTAAGGTGAATATCCATCAGGCAAAGACGCAATTTTCCCGGCTGATCGATCTGGCTGCCGCCGGTGAAGAAGTGATTATCGCAAAATCAGGAAACCCCGTTGCTCGGTTAGTTCCTTACACATCGAAAGACGCCGTACGTCGGCCCGGGAGCCTGCATGGCAAAATTCGCATCAAGAAAAACTTCGACGAGCCCCTTCCGAAAGAGCTGCTGGCGCACTTCCAAGCGAAGTCGTAGACCGTGCGACTGCTTCTCGACACGCATGTCCTTCTTTGGTGGTTGTCCGATGACCGCAAACTAGCGAAGAACGCGCGCGATCTTATCATCAACCCCGCTAACGACGTGCTGGTGAGCTCGGCGTCGGCTTGGGAAATCTCGATCAAGGCAACGTTGGGACGACTCGAGATAGAACTGGACGATCTCGCGGATGCGATTGTAAGAAACGGGTTTCGGCCGCTGCCGATTGATTTGCAACACGCCTAACCGCCGGCCGCCTGCCCAAGGTACATCGGGATCCTTTCGATCGCATGCTCGTTGCGCAAGCCAGCGTCGAGGAACTGCGAATTATTTCGCACGACCGGGTGTTTGAGCGCTACGGGCTTAGGGATGCAGGATTCCGATCATCGTGTGAGTCGGTCTCCGATCTTTGCGCCTTTGCGGGAAAATATTTCTTTTTCCGACTCGGATAATCTCCCGCCAAGGCGCAGAGACGCCAAGGTAGGATAAAAAAAGGGGGCACGGATTACCGTGCCCCCTTTGATTTAGACTGGCCGCAATTTCCTTTAATGGTGCGCGGCGGCTTGTTCGTCCAGGGATAGATTGATGTGATGATGCGATTTGGATACCGGGCCGATGCCTTTGATGATGGTCTGCCAGTGGTTTCCCTCATCCTCGCTGTAGAAGACGTCTCCGTCCGTGGTGCCGGCGAAAATCGCATAGCCGCCGTTCCAAACATCCATTGCCATGCCTTCGATGTTGGCGCGGATGTGATCGGGCAACCCGCCGGTCAAAATATCCCAGCTCTTGCCCCCGTCGCGGCTGCGCGCGATACGCGCGTCCGCGGTGTGCAGTTTTCTCCAGGTGCCGGGGCCGGTCTTGGCGCCCGCGAC
>JAICHC010000396.1 GCA_025922795.1 Candidatus Binatia bacterium
CTTTGGCGAAGCCAACGCCCATGCTGGTGAAAGCAAACGCGCGCCCGCGCTGTCGAATGAACCACTGCGCGACCACGACATTGACGACCATGTAACCCATCAAAGCATCGCCGAAGGTGACGAGCGTCAAGCGAATCGCCGCAAACTGCCCGAAGCTGTCAATGGTGCCGAGAAGAAGAAAGCCTAGCCCGGTGATTGCGGCGCCGAGTACCATAAGCCAGCGACCGCCGTAGCGATCCACCAAGGTACCGACCACCGGCGCAAGACAAGCACCGATAATACCTTCGCCGGAACGCAACAATGAAAATACGCCGCGCGAAATGCCCAACTCGGCAGTCAGAGGCTTAAGAAAAATGCTAAGGGTGCTGGCGAGTGCAAAGGACGACGCGACGTTAGCGAGAAAACCGACGCCGACGATATACCAGCCGTAAAAGATGCCCGGGCTCTTGAGTTGATGCTCGCGCCGCGCCGCCGTTTCCACACTTCGATTTAGCAGGATTCTCTCCGCGCGCGCAATTCAACAGCGTTCTTCGTTTTTTCTTTTGTCGTTCTCCATTTGTTAAATGCGTTCGTTTCGTCTCGGTCTAAGATACCGAGTTCATTCGACACGCCAGCGGATCGGTGGGCAGTATCATTGCCTGCACCATTTTTGACACTACCGTCAAAAACATTTTGTGCCCTGGTTTGCCAGCTTTAGGACCGGAGCCGTTTTAAGCCCTTCCTCGACGCTCCAGTCGAGTTTGCGGTGTGTCGCACAGGCGGTTCATAAAAACAGAAAACCGCATGGATGAACTTTTTCATTGCCGTGCAGTCTAAATCTGCAACCGCTCTCCGGCGCTGCCAACCCTAGCCCGATGCGGCCGAATGCGTTAGCTTTAAGTCCACGCGGGTTCGAAAGGATTCAAGATGAACACACTAGTGGCGACTCTTGTCATGATGATCCTGTTCGGATCAGCCGCTCATGCACAACACAGCGGTGACCGGACAAAAATTCCGTCGATCACGGTCAGCGGCGAAGCGACTATTTTCGCCGAGCCCGACCAAGCGCAGATCGACATTGGCGTGATCACGCAGGCTCGCAGCGCCCCCGAAGCATCCAAGGAAAATGCCAAGCGACTCTCCCGCGTGCTTGCCGAGCTAAAAAAATCACTGGGCACGGGCGACGAGGTTAAAACCAGTGGCTATTCGCTCACACCCAACTATCGCCATCCGCAGGGCGGAAAGCCCGAGATCGTCGGCTACACGGCCAGCAACACGTTGCGCATCAAAACAACCCACTTGACGCTCGTCGGCGGGCTCATCGATAGCGCGATGCAAGCGGGAGCGAATCATGTTCATCGTCTTGTATTTACGTTGAAGGACGAGCTGGCGGCTCAGCTCGAAGCCCTGCGCACGGCATCGGCCGAAGCCAAAACTAAAGCCGAAGCAATCGCCGCTTCTATGGGGTTGAAGATCGTCCGCATAGCCGCGATCAATGAAGGCGAGCACATGGTGCAACCCGTTTTCCGACAAGCGATGGCCGCCCGCGCCGACGCGGCGGCCGCACCGACGCCGATCGAACCCGGCACCGTTCAAATCCGTTCGACTGTTTCCATGACTGTAGAAGTGGCCGAGAAGTAAACCTCAGGAGGATTCGCTGCTACTCAAACACCGGCTTCTCCTTAAGATAATGCTCGCGCATCGCCGGACGGTAGCGTTCCATTAGATCCCGGTTAAGGTCGAGCGGCGGTTTCTGTTCAGGCGGCAGCAACGGGCGATATTCCGTATCGCCGATTTCTTCCTTGAAGGTTTCCTTCGCCCGGTCAATAAGCGTGGGGGTTAAAAATAGATCGATGGCCGACCCGGCCATGGCCTTGGCGCCCGCCACCGCGCCTTTGTGGGCAATGGAAGTCGCCAACGACACCCCCGCAGACCAGTGATGGTACGACACACCGGGAATATTCGACGGAAAAGTGATCAAGCCCGTCGGTACCACCCAGGAGACTTCACCCGAATCATTGGCCGATACAGACTGCACGCATTCCTTGAGCGGCGTGATCTTGGTCGGCATGCCGGTCGGCTTGATTTTTATTTTACTCTGCAGATCATAAACCAGCTTTTGCTCAGGTTCGGACCATTGCGGCATACCGATCTGCTCGACGTTTTGTTGAATCACCTCGGCCAGCGTCCGATTGGCCCGGGTCGGCCATACAGCGCTGAGCACATCGACCGAATAACTCGTGTCGGTCATCAGCGCGGCGCCTTCGGCGATACGCTTGGCTTTGTCAAACAGGGCGCGAGTTTTTTCCGCCGTGGCCTCGCGAAAAAACCACCAGATCGATGAACGATTGGGAATCACGTTGGGCTGATCGCCGCCGTTCGTGATCACTCGATGGCTGCGCTGGCTTGGCTCCAGGTGCTCGCGCAACTTGTCCCAGCCGATGTCCATGAGCACCGCGGCGTCCAAGGCATCCTTGGCATTCCAGGGCGCGGTGGCGGCGTGCGCACTCTGGCCCTTGAACGTGAACTCCGCCGAAATCAGCGCGTACTGCCGCAAGCCGTGAACCGTGCCGAACTCTTTACCGATATGGTCGTGCAGAGCGGCGTCAACGTCTTGAAAATGGCCGTCGCGTACAAAGTAAGGCCGGCTCACGAGCTGCTCCTCGGCCGGCGCGCCGAATACTTTAAGCGTGCCCTTGAGACCAAATTGATCCATCGCCTTTTTGATCGCCAAGGCTGCCGCGATCATCACCGCTCCGTTGACATTGTGTCCTTCGGTGTGCCCCGGCGCACCGTCGACAATCGGCATTGGCTCGGCAATTCCGGCCTGCTGCGAACAAGCCGGCGTCGCGTCGAACTCCGTGTGCAAAGCGATCACCGGTTTTGCGGACCCGCAGGTGGCCACGAAGCCAGTCGGCATGCCCGATAAGTTCTTTTCGATCTTAAAGCCGGCTTTTTCCAGGAGATCCATCATCAACTTCGATGTCTCGAACTCCTGCATGCCAAGCTCGGCAAAATAAAAGATGTTGTCGCACAGTAGCGCAATTGCGTCGCGATTATGCTCGACGGTGTCGAAAACAAACTGTTTTGGATTGTTCATGGTCTGGCTCCTTCGGGACTGGAGTGTTGGAGTACTGAAGTGATGGAGTGGTGGTTTCCGGAACGTAACCCAAGACTTGGTACGATTCTGAGATTTTTGAACCCATCTCTCCAATACTCCATCACTCCAATCTTTTACCCTTCGTACTTTCCCGGATCTTGGTAATAGTTCTTGTAATACCAGTCTGCGATCTCCCCGCTCGTTGTGCGCCACACCCCCTCGTGCGAGCACATATAGTCCAGCGCCTTATCTAGATAGTTGATCCTAAACGGCAACCCGATGACAAAGGGATGAAGAGGCAAACAGAGCACGCGTCCGCCCGAGGCGCTGTCTTTGTAGAGCGTGTCGAAGTGGTCGCAGACCATACGATAGTACTGCTCCGGGGTATGATTCTCGCGAATAAAGACCCGGATGTCGTTGACGCCCAGCTCGTAGGGCACGACGATCATCCGACCGCTCCTCACTCGCATCGGCGTCGGCTGCTCGTCATTCCCCCAGTCGCAAACGTATTCGAATCCCTCAGCCGCCAAATGGTCCGGCGTGTCGCGGGTTTCGCCGAGCCCGGGACCCAGCCAGCCTTTCGGCGCTTTGCCGGTCTGCTTGGCGATAATGTCTTTCACCTGGCGAATGATCGCGCGCTCTTCTCCAACCGGATAGTCGAGCATCGAAACACTGTTGGTCATGCCATGACCGAGCCATTCCCATTTGCGTTTGTTGCCTTCCTCGATGATCGGCACATGTTGCTGGCACACTTCGGCGTTCAAGAGCACGCTGGCGCGTATGCCGTACTTGTCGAGCACCTCCATGATACGAAACACGCCGACGCGCGATCCGTAGTCGCGCAGCGTATAACCCGGGACGTCCGGCGTATGACTGCTCCCCGAACCGCGGATCGGCATGTCGAAATGAAAATACTCGATATTGGGCGCCACCCAAAGGGCGATACGGCCATGATTCGGCCATTCGATCCTCGGCCGGCCAATAATCGGTGAGTAATCATAGCGGCGATTCTCCATGATTGACGTGCGCTCCTTCAGTTTGAAAAAAGTTACCATATTCCAAGTCCCAAACTTGCGTCAATACGGAGCACAAAACCTCAATCCCATTGGCTCAGCCATTAAAGCGCTGCCGCTCGATGGCCGGGAACTTTGATGTGCGCCCGGGAGCCCGTACTTTA
>JAICHC010000397.1 GCA_025922795.1 Candidatus Binatia bacterium
ATTTACGCAGCGGGGTGGGGACACGAACTCGCACGACCATAACCATCCTCCTGATTACACCTATTCTAAAATAATCCGTCAATTGGTACTACGCAACTTGGGATTTTCAGGCTCGGGCTTCGCTAACCGGCGAGCGCCCTGACCGATACCCGCGGAGCGAGATCCTCAAACAAAAGAGCAAAGTCTGTCAGCGTCGCAGCGATCGTATAGGGCTTTTCAACGCTGGGTGCGACTGCTTCGAGAGTTTTATAGCCGTTCCCGGTGATGCTGACGACGATCGATTCATCGCGCGGAATTCGCCCCTGTTCAATCAGCTTTTTGGTCACCGCGACTTCGGTGCCGCCGGCCGGTTCGGTGAAGATCCCTTCGGTACGGGCGAGCAGCTTGATGCCTTCAAGAATCTCCTCGTCGCTGACGCTCTCACCCCAACCGCCTGATTCCTTGACCGCTTGAATCACGTAATAGCCGTCGGCTGGATTGCCGATCGCGATCGAGCTGGCGATCGTGTTGGGCTTGACCGGGCTCACGAGATCGGTGCCGTTGTGCAGCGCCTGGATGATCGGCGCGCAGCCGGCCGCCTGAGCCGAATAGATTTTACAGCCGGTATCTTCGACCAGACCAACTTGGATCAGTTCGTGAAAGCCCTTCGCCAGCTTGGGGAGAATCGTGCCGCCAGCCGAAGCGACGACGATATGCCGGGGCAGCTTCCATCCTAATTGCTCGGCGACTTCAAAACCATGGGTCTTCGCACCTTCGGAATAATAGGGACGCAGGTTGACGTTGACAAAAGCCCAGCCGTACTTGTCGCCGATTTCGCTGCACAGGCGATTGACGTCGTCGTAGTTACCCTTGATAGCGACCGTCTTGGGGCCGTAAATCGCCGAGCCGATGATCTTTCCTTGCTCGAGGCCGTCGGGGATGAAGACGTAACATTCAAGGCCGGCCTTAGCAGCATGGGCCGCCACTGAGTTTGCCAGATTGCCGGTGGACGCGCACGAAACCGTATCGAAGCCGAACTCGAGCGCTTTCGAGATGGCCACGGAGACCACCCGGTCCTTATAGGAGAAGCTTGGATGGTTGACCGAGTCATCTTTGACGTATAATTCTTTCACGCCGAGAGCGGCGCCGAGCCTCTGGGCGCGCACCAGAGGCGTATAGCCGGAATACAATCCCACGCGCGGCTCGCCGTCGATCGGTAACAGCTCGCGGTAGCGCCAGAGGTTGCGCGCGCGTGCTGCGATCTTGTCACGGCTAATACTCTTCTTAATGCCGTCGTAGTCGTATTGAATCTCGAGCGGACCGAAGCAGCTTTCGCAGACATGCAAGGGCTGCTGCGGATACGCCTGGCCGCATTCTCGGCATTGAAGTCCCGCGACAAAGCTCATCATGGTTCCTCTTTTAGCAGTGCGACGATGGCGTCGCTGCGGCCGGTTTGGTCTCGGCGCAGGCGCTGCACTGCGGATTTCTGGCGATTTCGACGCCGTGAAACTTCATCGTTTTGGCGTCGTAGGTTAACAGTTGATTCGTGAGCAGTCCTTCTTCGAAACCGGCGAGATATTTCACGGCTTCGGTCGCCTGAATCGTGCCCAGGGTGCCGGCGACCGCGCCGAGGATGCCGGACTGTTGGCAATTTAGCATTTCTTCCGGCGGCGGTGGGGTTTGAAATAGGCAGCGGTAACAGGCGCTTTTGCGCGGCAGCACGGTCATCGTCTGCCCCTGGAGACGAACAATCCCGGCATGGGAGAAGGCGATCCCCAGTCGAATGCACACGTCATTGACCAAAAATTTCGTTTCAAAATTGTCGCTGCCGTCGACGACGAATTGATAATCTGCGGCGATCTCGGCGGCGTTATCTTCGTCAAAGCGCAGCGCATAAGTTTTGATCTCGACATCGGGATTGAGATCGTTGAGTTTGGCTTGCGCCGATTCGACTTTTTGGCGCCCGATGTCGGCGGTCGCATGTAGGATCTGCCGTTGGAGATTGGACAATTCGACCTTGTCGGGATCGATGATGCCCAGGGTTCCCACACCGGCGGCGGCCAGGTAAAACGCCGCCGGAGATCCCAGTCCGCCGGCGCCGATGATGAGCACGCTTGCCTGACGCAGGTGGATTTGTCCCTTGCCGCCGATGTCCGGCACCATAATTTGCCGGCTGTAACGTTCGATCTGTTCGGTCGTGAGCCGCGTACTCATGTCTCGCGCCAAAAAAAACCTCTTCTTACCAAGATAAGAAGAGGTTTAAGAAAACCTCACCTTATCTTTACCCCCGACCATCGGGAGCGGGAATTAGCACCAGCGTTCCTGTTTGGGAACCGGTTGCTGTGGCTTCGAAGGGCCTATCCCTCCACCACTCTGGATAAGGTGTCCAGTTGCAAGAAAAAGTATCCCACGGCACGCGGCCTGTCAAGCATGGTCCCGGCAGAGGAGCGCACGCCGCCATTTCGTCAGGCGGTTGCCCCATGCCCTTGAACTTGTTCTTAACCCGGTGCAATGTGCGGCAAACGAGCGAGCCTTAAGCTTATCTTTGCCGTCACGCCCCTATGACCGAAAAACTTAACGGCCCGACCCAACAAGTGGCGCAGTTCGTGGCCAGAACCCGGTACCGGGATCTCCCCGGAGAAGTCATTGGGTTGGCGCGCGGATTTATCCTCGATGGGTTGGGCGTGGCGCTGGCGGGTTCGACGGATCAATGCTCGCGCATCGTGCAAACGCACATCCGGCAAATCAAAGGCAAGGGAGAGGCGTCGGTGCTCGGAACATCGTTATCGGCGCCGGCGCCTAAGGCTGCGCTTGCCAATGGCGTTGCCGGCCACGCGATGGATTACGACGACACTCAGTTGTCGACGTCCAAAGAAGCCGTTTACGGTCTGCTCACCCATCCCACGACGCCCGTGCTGGCCGCGGTTTTGGCAGTCGGCGAGAAAGAAAAAATCAGCGGCCAGGAATTTATTCTCGCGTATCTCTTAGGCGTCGAGGTCGAGTGCCGGATCGCCGACGCGATCAATCCGCGTCACTATCAGGGCGGCTTTCATTCCACCGCGACCATGGGCGGTCTGGGGGCGGCAATGGCGGTGGGGAAGATTTTTCGCTTCAAGGAAGAACAACTGTTGCGCACGTTAGGCATCGCCGCAAGCATGGCGTCCGGCTTGCGCGAAAATTTCGGTACCATGACCAAGCCGCTGCACGCCGGACGGGCCGCTGAGAACGGCGTGAGCGCCGCCATGCTGGCGCGCCAGGGTTTCACGGCGGCGCACAACATTCTTGAAGCGCGCCGCGGCTTTTTCAATGCTATGGCCGGCGGCTACGACGAGAGTAAGATTTCTGGGCGGCTGGGCTTGCCTTACTTCATGAAAGAGCCGGGCATTTCGATCAAGCCTTACCCCTCCGGTTCGCTGTCCCATCCGGCGCAGGATCTGATTCTCGATATCGTATGCGAGCATGATCTGCACGCGGCCGATATTGCCCGGATCGAGGTCGGCACCAATTCCAACGTGCCCAATGCCTTGATCTATCCCATGCCCAAAACCGCGCTGGAGGGAAAATTCAGCATTCCATTCTGCATGGCGATCGCCGTCCTTGAACGCCGAGCGGGCATGGCGCAGTTCCAAGACCGCAAGGTGCGCGATAAGAAAGTCATCGGGATGATGAAGCGGGTAACGCTCTATGTCGACGATGAGCTTGAAAGGCTCGGTTACGATCAGGTGCGTTCGCGCGTTCGCGTCGAGCTCACGAGCGGGCGGATCATTGAAGGCCGCTACGACATTGCGCGCGGCCATCCGGATAAACCGCTAAGCTGGTCGGAGCTGGCGGATAAGTTTCGCGATTGTGCCGCGCTGGTGTTGCCGAAAAAAAAGGCCGAGGAAGCAGTCGAACTGATTGCGCGCATGGACGAGCTGAAAAGTTTAACCCCGCTGTTGCGCGCTCTGAGCGGCGCGAGCGGCAAACGGATCCAGAGCCGAAGCCCTCGGGAGCGGAATCGCAAAGAGTTGAACCGCATTTTCGCGCCGTCGCGTTGATCCGGTCGCGCGTGATGGTGAACTCGTCTCTCGTGTGACAGCGGGAAGCTTGAAAGAATTCCGAACTCGTCATTTGATCGGGCGATGGCCCTTCAGGACGCGGTGTTCATACTCGGCGCGGGTGCGAGCCGACCATTCCATTTCCCCGTCGGCAGCGAGCTGCGAGAGATCATCATCAATGAAAGCCATCCGGCGGTAACGGAGAAGTTCCCCGCGGCCGAGATCAAGAAGTTC
>JAICHC010000398.1 GCA_025922795.1 Candidatus Binatia bacterium
CAGCTATCTCGATGATCAGGTGCGCGAAGAGAAAGCCGAGCGCGGCCATCAGGTCTTCTTACAATGGACCACGGTGCTTGGCAGTCATACCCATGGCTTCCGGACCCGATAGGCGCTGGAGGGAGGCTTATCTATGAAATCTCATCGACGAAAATTTTTGACGACCGTGATGATGATCGCCGTTTTGTTGGGATTTGCGGGCCGGAGCGAGGCGCAGTCCATCCGCGTCATCACGACGACTCCCGATCTCGCCGATATGACCAAACAGATTGGCAAAGAACTGGTTGACGTCGAAAGCCTCACCCGTGGCGTTGAGTTCATGCATGCAGTACCGGTGAAACCGAGTTTCGTGCCCAAACTCAATCGCACCAATTTGCTCGTTCACATGGGACTGGACATGGAGATATCGTGGCTGCCGGCGCTGTTGGAAGTTGCGAGCAACGCAAAAATCCTTCCGGGTCAGCCCGGCAACGTCGATGCCTCCAACGGCGTCAGTGTTTTGGACGTGCCGCGCTCGCTGGATCGCGCGGAAGGCGACGTCCATCCAAAAGGTAATCCGCATTACAACCTGGATCCTCTGAACGGCAAGATCATGGCGCGCAATATCGCCGAAGGTTTGTCGCGCAATTTTCACCAGCACCGGCCGGCGCTCGAGAAGAATCTGAGCGCCTATGTTGGCGAATTGGACAAAGCGATTGCGCGCTGGCAAACGATGGCGGCGCCGCTCAGGGGTGTGAAAATTGTGACTTATCATGTCGAATGGTCGTATTTCGCCAATCGTTTCGGCTTGCAACAGGTTGGCACGATCGAACTCAAACCAGGCATCGAGCCGACGCCGAACCATCTGATTGCGCTGACGCAAAAGATGCAGCAAGAAAAGGCGCAATTGATCATTTACGGCCCGCAGAGCGACCGCTTTCCGCGGCAACTGGCGAGCCAGACCGGCGCGAGCATCGTGCGCCTGCAAAGCATCGCCGGCGCTTCACCGCAAACCGACACGTATATCAAATTCATCGATTTCAACGTGAGGAGTTTACTCGCGGCGCTGAAAAAGAGTTAAGCATGAGACTGATAGTTGATTTCGATGCGCCGGTTCGGGACATCTTCGATGAATAAAACACCGAGCTTGATCTCCGTTGAGCGCGCGACGCTTGGCTATAACGGCGTACCCGTTTTGCACGAGGTCGAGCTCTCTATCCGGCCCGGCGAATTGATTGCGATCGCCGGGCCGAACGGTTCGGGTAAGACAACACTCTTTCGCACGATTCTTGGGTTTTTGCCCGTACTGAGCGGCACCCTGACGCGCGCTTGCGCGCTCAACGACTTCGGCTATGTGCCGCAAAGCGCGGCGCTCGATGCGACGTTTCCCATCACCGCCCGCGAAGTCGTGGAGATGGGCGGATACGGCCGGCTGAAACCTCACCAGAGTTTTCCCGCGGGAGAAAAAAAACGCCGCGACAACGCACTGGCGCAGGTCGGCCTCAGCCATCTCGCCGGGCGCTTGTTTTTTTCCCTATCCGGGGGGCAGCGCCAGCGTATGTTGATCGCTCGCGCACTGATGGTCGAACCCAAGATCCTCATCTTGGATGAGCCCTTGGCTGGCTGCGACCCGGAGTCACAAAAAGCGATCAGCGACCTTCTGGTCAACCTGAGCGAACGGGAACAAAAAGCGGTCTTTTTTTCCAGCCACGATCTGCGCATGGTCCGGAGCGTGACCCAGCATGTTCTTCGCGTCGACGGCGGTCGAGTCACTTGGGAGGAAGGAGTGCTTGCGGATCATCCGTGGTAAGTTTTTTTGATCTCTTCAGTCCGTCGTTTCTGCTTTTTCCGGCTCTGCTCGGCAGCGCGATCCTTGCGTTCGTTTGTCCGTTGGTTGGCGCGCATCTGATGTTGCGGCGACGTATCTTTCTGGGCTTGACGTTGCCGCAAATCGCCGCGTGCGGCGTTGCATTCACTTTCTGGTTACACCATGCCGCCGGCTTATCCCACGGCACGGGCGGCGAGCGGCTCCTGGCGATGGCGGGCTCTTTGGTGTTTACACTGGTCGGTATGGGGTCGCTTGCCTACCTTGACCGCCATTCAACGGGTTCGCCTGAAGGCCGGCTCGCTGCCGCCTATGCTCTTGCGTCCGCGCTGACCTTATTGTTTGTAGTTTTCAATCCTGCGGGTGAATTGGAGATTCTTAACCTGCTCAAAGGCGAGGTCATAGCGCTGTCGAAAGAAGAGCTCAAGCTATTGGCCGTCGTCTATGGCGCCGTATACTTGGGTCTGGTGCTCTTTCGCCGTGAGTTCCTGCTCAACTCTTTCGATCGCGATCTGTCATTTTTACTCACCGGCGGCAGCGCACAGTGGAGTTTCTGGCTCTACGTTCTGTGCGGCTTTGCCATCGCCATTGGCGTCATCATGGCCGGACCGTTGTTGGTCTTTGGCTTCATGGTACTGCCGCCGCTGGCGGCGCGCGCGCTGGCGCGCGGCATGAGCTCTTTTCTCGCGCTCTCGTCGCTGCTCGGGCTCGCCATCGCGCTCGGCGGTTTTTATTTCTCCGTGCGTCTCGATCTGCCCTTGGGACCGACGGACGTTGCGTTGGGATGCGTTCTGATTTTTGCCACTTACGTCACGCAATGGTTCATGCGAACAATCCGCGCTTAATGCGCGCCTGGCTTCTGAGTATGCTGGTCGCGGTGTGCGCCTGCGCAACCCAGACGCCGCAGGCGCGGTTCGATATTCAACTGGTTGGCGCAAACTCCGTGTGGATTCCGGCGGTGCGCAACAGCACCGATGCCGACCTCCGTCTACCGGGGACAAATCCGCTCCGTTCGCTCGCCGAAATGACCGGCAAGATTTCCTTGGACGAGCGCGTGACGGTGATGACTTTGTTGCGCCAGTCGCTAAAGCGCGAACTCGAGCAGAGAGAGGTGCGAGCGCGTTTTCCGGAAGAGCACGATGCCCGTTTTTCGGTTCTGCCGCTAGGGCACGAAGCGGCCGCGCGGATCGCGCGCGAGGGAGGACTCGAGGGTGCTCTGCTGTTGAACGAGATTCGCCGTTGGGACGGCGAAGCGCCTGGCTTGGTTCGGCTCTGGGTTGAATTCAAGCTCGTGCGCATCGACGATGCCGGGTTGTTGTGGGAGCGACGCGTACAAAAGGTCATTCCTACGAACAGATCGGGGAACCTCGCCGAAATCCACCAGGATGCGGTGAAAGAGGTGATCCGCGAGTTGTTTTGACCTGGACTTTACACCCGCCGATGCTCTGATATAGTTTCGCCCACGATCGATCCATGGCGTCTTTATTGGTTAAAAATATCGGCATACTGGTGACCGGCAAGTTGGAGAGCCCGCTTAGAGAAGCGGATTCGATCTTTATTCGCGAGGGCGTGATTCAAGCCATCGGCAAGGGTTTATCCCAGGCCGCCGACCACGTCATCGATGCCAACGGCATCACGGCGATACCCGGATTGATCGATTCGCACTCGCATCCGTCGATCGGCGAGTACACGCCGGCGCAAAACTCGTTCTCGTGGATCACGAACTACATGCACGGCGGCGTGACCGCATTGATCTCGGCCGGCGAGCTGCATCTGCCGGGTCTTCCCCTGCCACCGGATGCGCGCACCGCCTTGTCCGTCGCCATTGTCACGAAGAAATGCTACGACAGCCTGCGTCCGTCAGGCGTCAAAGTGCACGCCGGTACGCTGCTCCTGGTTCCCGGACTGAGCGAAAAAGACTTTGACGAGATTCAATCGCTCGGGATCAAGCTGGTCAAATTTATTTTTTACGATTACAGCCTGTTGCCCAACGGCGAAGCCGAGCGCTATGTCAGCTGGGCGCACACGCGCGGCATCAAAGTTAAAATCCACTCAGGCGGCGTGTCGCGCTCGGGGGTGAGCCAGGTGGCTGGTTTCGACATGGTGCAGAGAATCAAGCCCGATATCATCGGTCATATCACCGGCGGGCCGATTCCCATGGCCGAAGAGGACATGATCCGGATCGCCCGAGAGACCGAATGCTTCATGGAAATCTGCACTTCGGGAAACTACCGGTTAGCACTCAGTCTGGCGCGCGAGGTCAAGGCGAAAAATTTGCACCATCGCGTGCTGATCGGCACCGATACTCCGGGCGGAACGGGCATCGTGCCGCGTGGCGTCTTGCGCGAGATTGCCTTTCTCTCATCGGTCGGCGAGATCGAGCCCGAGAAAACCATCTGCATGGCGACCGGCAACGTCGGCCGCGCGCATGATTTGAACCTGG
>JAICHC010000399.1 GCA_025922795.1 Candidatus Binatia bacterium
AAATCATCAATCAGGTTTGATAACGCTCATCGATCGGCTGGTGGCGCGGTTTTGAATTGTCAATCCGTCTTTAGATAACGTTAGGGTAACTGTCGACGTGTAAAAGATGAATCGCCGGCAATTCACCAGGAACATTTTTGTCACTGGCGCAGCCGCGGCACTCGCGCCGTTTAACATCGTGCGGGCGCAGAGTCCCAAGCTAAAAGTCGGCGTGCTGCTGCCGAAGTCGGGGCTACAGGGATTGATCGGCCAATCCTGCCAAAAAGGTGCGGATCTCGCGCCGGGCGTCATCCGAGACTTGCTCGGCGTCGATATCGAACTGATGAACGCTGACACTGAAACCAACGTCGATACCGCGCGCACGCGCGCCGAGAGATTGATTCAAGAAGGCGCCCGCTGTCTAATCGGCCCGTTCGACTCCGGTGCCGCCGCCGCGGTTTCCCAAGTCGCCGAACAACGCGGCGTGCCGTTCGTCATCAATATCGCCGCCGCGCCGCAGATCACGGAACAGGGCTATAAATTCGTTTTTCGCAATTTTCCGGTGGCCTCCGAGCTAGTCCTCAACGGCCTGACTCTCATCCACGATCTCTTCCAGGCTAGCGGGGCAACGCCCCGTACGGCAGTGTTCATGCACGTCAACGATACTTTCGGACAAGCCAACGCAAAGGCGATCGGCACGATCCTGCCGAAGCTCAATTTGCCGTTTAAGCTCGTCGCAACTATCTCCTACGATCCGGCCGCGAGAGATTTGTCGGTCGAAGTGGCCAAAGCGAAAACCACTCAAGCTGATTTCTTGCTTCTCGTGTCGCGATTGAACGACGCCATTGTGCTGCGCCGTGAGATCGTCAAACAGCGCTGGAATATCATGGGCGTGATTAGCCCGGGCTCGCCCGGCATGTACGAGAACCAATTTTACCGAACGCTCGGCAAGCTCTCCGAACATTGCATTTCCAACGTGCCGTGGTACGACCCGAAATCGGCGCTCAGTCAGACGGTCGACGCGGCGTTCCGCAAGCAAAACCCAAAGGATCAACTCAGGTTTCACGCGCTCAATGTCGGTTATACATTCGAAGCGATTCTAATTGCCGCGGACGCTTACAAGCGCGCAAAATCAACGGATGCACAACCTCTTACCGAGGCGATTCGCCGCACGGAGATCAGAAACCGCATGATGATCGGCCCGCCGATCAAGTTCAATGCCAAAGGACAAGTCGAGGGCAATCTGTCGGCGTGCATTCAGAATCAAGCACAGAAACCGTTGGTCGTGTTGCCCGCATCGGTCGCCGAAGCTAAGCCCGTGTTTCCTTGGCATGAGTACAAGAAATCGTAAAATCCATAGATGTCGATGATCGAAGGATCTTTTTGACTCGCCGAAAAAGCACAAGCGGATTCTTCGTCGCAAGACTCCTCAGAATGGACCTAGCAGATTGTTGAGAAACTCTGATTCCAGCTGCTCAAAAGGTCTCAGATGCGAGGCGTGGCGACCGTAATCGTGCAGCGTGCTCGTGCGGATTTCACCGTCACGTTTCACGGAGACGATCACGAAGTAGCGAGGCGATTGCGCACCGCTTCGATGAAGCTCAGACCAATCGACGTGACCCTATCAGCCTGTTTCAATAGCCTGCTAGACTCGTGCTCGAGAACGAACATCATCGCCGCTACTCGCATCCATGTCCATCGTTAATCTAGCCAACGTCATTGTCTCCGGCGTTCTGACGGGGCTCGTTTACGGGCTGATGGCGCTCGGCTTATCGGTGATTTTCGGCGTGGCGCGGGTGGTCAACTTTGCCCACGGCGAAATCATGACGATCGCCATGTACGTCGCTGTGATTTCCTATACGGCCTGGAATCTCGATCCCTTCGTGGCGCTTGTTCCGATCGCCGCGATATTTTTCCTTTTCGGTTACTTCTTGCAGGCGGCGGTGATCAACCGTTTCATAACCCGCCCTGAACATAGCCAGTTTATCCTGCTTCTGGCGCTCGCTGTGATCATGGTCAACGCGCTGCTGATCATCTTCGGACCGGATGCACGCCACGTGCAGCTCGATCACTTGCTGGAATCGATCGAAATGGGCCCCCTGCTCGTCGATCGTGGAAAATTGTACGCGGCGCTGGTGGCCTGCGTTTCTTCGGCTTGCCTCTTCGCCTTTTTCCATTTAACGCCCACCGGCACGGCGATTCGCGCGTGCGCCGATAATTGGCTGGGCGCCAAAATTGTCGGTCTCGACGTGAAGCGGCTCTATTCGATTGCCTTCGGCATCGGCAGCAGCTCGGTTGCAATTGCCGGTTGCATGATGATTACCCTGGTCGACTTGACTCCCGGTGCCGGCCCGGCTTTCACCCTACTCGCTTTCGTTATCGTGATCGTCGGCGGCCTCGGTTCCATGAGCGGAGCCCTTGCCGGCGGCGTTCTGATTGGCGTCTCAGAGGCACTTGCCGGCTTGTTGATTGCGCCATCGGCCAAAGGGATGTTCAGCTTCGCCTTGTTAATCACCGTTCTACTCTTTCGCCCCCGCGGTCTCATGGGCGCCGGGTCATGAACTCGCGCGCCCTTTTACTGCTTGCCGGCTTGAGTGCCGTCTTGCTCTGGCTTCCTTTCATCGCCAGCGATTACCTTTTATCGGTCGGCACGCTATTTTTGTTTTTCGCCTGTACCGGCCAAGCGTGGAATATTTTGATGGGTTTGGCGGGGCAGTTGTCGCTCGGCCACTCACTTTATCTCGGCATGGGCGCCTATGCCGCTGCGGCGCTCCACTATCATTTCGGCGTCGGTCCCTGGGCTGGCCTGTGGTTTGCCGTCGCGCTCTGCGTGGGCCTGAGCGCGGTCGTCGGTGCGCTGGCTTTCCGTTATGGCATCTCCGGCGTTCACTTCACGCTCCTGACCATTGCATTCGCGGAATCCGCCCGCATCGGCTTTGACCATTTCAGCTGGCTCGGCGGTTCCGGCGGTTTATTCCTCAAAGTTGCCCAGCGCGACCAGATCGATTGGATCAATCTGCGCGGCACGCCCACAATGTTCTACTACGTCATGCTCGCCCTCGCGGCGGGCGCTTTCGCTCTCAGCGCATGGTTGATCAGCAGCCGCGCCGGCTATTACTGGCAGGCAATTCGCGAAAACGAAGAAGCGGCACGTGCGCTCGGCATCGATACATTTCGCTGGAAGATGTTGGCGATGATGATCAGCGCCGCGCTGACGTCACTTGGCGGAGTTTTCCTGGCCTTCTATTACAACCATCTCTTTCCGGAACAGATTTTTCATATCAGTCGATCGATCGAGATTATTCTCGGACCGATCATCGGCGGCATGGGCACGCTTTTCGGCCCGATACTCGGCGCCGCGCTGTTAATACTCCTCGGCGACGGCGTCACCGAGTTGATCGCCGCATACGGTTGGGAGATTCCCGGTCTGAAACAGCTGATTTACGGCATCGCGCTTTGGCTCGTCATCACAATTTTACCTCAAGGCGTCTGGCCCCCGCTCGCCCGCAAGCTCGGAGTTTCGAAATGACAGCGCTGTTGGAAGTTCAGGGCGCCAGCAAATCCTTTCGCGGCCTGCGCGCCGTGACCAACGTCTCACTGTCTCTTCAAGCCAACACCATCGCCGCGCTCATCGGGCCCAATGGCGCCGGCAAAACGACGATTTTTAACATCATCTCCGGAGCGACCGCCGTCGACGCCGGCCGAATTGTTTTTGACGGCGACCGAATTGATGGCTTGCGACCCGATCAGATCTGCGAGCGCGGAATCGCTAGGACCTTTCAAATCGTTCAGCCGTTTAGCGGGCTATCCGTGCTCGACAACGTCGTGGTTGGCGCGCTCAAGCGCCGTGCACGAGTTGCCGAAGCGCGCCGCCGGGCGCTAGATTTGCTTGACCAACTGGGTCTCGGAGCAAGGCGCGATCTTCCCGCTTCGGCGTTGACCTTGCCTGATCGCAAGCGCCTCGAAGTCGCGCGCGCTCTCGCCACCGAGCCCAAACTATTGCTTCTCGACGAGGCCATGGCTGGCCTGCGTCCGATCGAATGCCAGGAGCTGATCGGGTTTCTGCGCGAGATCAACCGCCGCGACCGTGTCGCATTTTACTCATCGAGCATGTCATGCGCGCCGTGATGGCGCTGGCGCAAAAGGTCATTGTGCTCCACCATGGCGAAATCGTCGCCAGCGGCGCGCCCCAAGAAGTCGTGCGCGATCCCGCCGTTCTTGATTGCTATCTTGGCGAAAGCGTAGCGATATGACCG
>JAICHC010000400.1 GCA_025922795.1 Candidatus Binatia bacterium
CTCCGGGATGTCTTTGACCGAAGGCAACTTGTAATCGCCGAGATTATTATTGGTGATCTTGCCGCCGTCCATCACCAGCTCCTCCATGATTCCTTGCCCGATGCCCATGATCGTCGCGCCGTCGATCTGGCCCTGGTGCGCAATCGGATTGATGATCGTGCCGACATCGTGCGCGCTCACGAAGCGATGCACGCGGACCGAACCGGTGTCGGGATCGACCTCGACTTCGGCGACCTGAGCGCAAATGTAGGAAATGTCTTCGGGGTAGGGATAATCCTCGTAAACCATCACTTGGAGCGGTTCGGTCGCTTGCGTCACCACGCGGCGCAGCGCCAGTTGCTGTCCCGGATCTTGGCGTAGCGAAAACCGTCCGCCGGCGAACTCCACATCTTCCGCGCGACACTCCAGCATCCGCGCCGCCTGATCGAGCAAACGCACGCGCAGTTTTTCACAGGCTTCCATGATCGCATTGCCGGCCACGTACGTCATTCGGCTCGCTCTCATGCCGCTATCGCGCGGCGCCGTATCGGTGTCGCCAACGACCACCTGCACCTGATCGACCGGCACTTTCATCTGATCGGCCACGAGCTGGCGCAGAATCGTGTGCGTGCCCGAGCCCTGATCGATGCTCGGGCTGATGATCGAAAACCCGTCGATGCCGGCGCTCAACACGACGCCGGTGTCGCCGCCGCTGATATGGCGGCCGCACAAGGCGATGCCGCGTCCGTGATTGCGCTTCCTCGGTTTCTTCCAACCTGCGGCATCCAGAGCGCCCTGCAAGACTTCGCTAAAGCGCACGTGGCGCAGCTCGTGACCGACAGCGTCGGCCTCGCCTTCGACGATAAAATTTTTCAACCGGAATTCGGCCGGGTCCATGCCCAGCTCCTTTGCCAGCATGTCGGTGTGGCAATCGACGGCAAACGCCGTCGCCACCGCTCCCGGGCTGCGGTAATAACCGCCGGGAACCGTGTTGGTGTAAATCTGCACGAACTCGATGTCGGCCTGCGGGATGCGATATTGGCCGCCGGCATAATGCCCGGTCGCAAGCGAGCTGTTGGACTTGAGCGCGCCATAAGCGCCGCTGGCGTGCGCCGCGCGGATCTGGCGCGCCACAATGCGCCCGTCTCGCTTCACGCCGCTGCGAATCGTGATGATCGTCGGATGCGCCGGATTGCTCGCCGCCAATTCTTCGGCATAACTCATGACGATCTTCACCGGCCGACCGCTCTTTTGCGCCAAGAAGTAAAGCACGGGCAGATCGACGCCGTCACCCTTGCCGCCGAATTCGCCGCCGACATTGACTGGAATCATGCGGATGCGTTCCTCGGCGATCGATAGACATTTGGCCAGTTGGGTGCGCACATTGAACGGATTCTTCACCGAGGCCCACACCTGAATACGGCCATCGGGGTCGATGGCGACCGTCGCCGCGTGCGGTTCGAGATAGCCTTGATGACGCGCGGGAACATGGAACGTATGTTCCATGATCAGATCAGCGTCGCGAAAACCCGCCTCCACATCGCCCTTTTGCCACCGCAGCCGTGTGAGGCCGTTGTGCAGATCGGTGGCGAGAATCTTTAACGGCGCGCCGTCATAGCCGGCGACGTCGTCATGAAGCTTCGGTGCGCCGGGTGCCATCGCTTCGACCGGATCGAAGACGGCCGGCAACGGTTCGTAATCGATGTCGATCAAGTGCAACGCTTCTTCGGCAACATCTGCGGTCTCGGCCGCCACCGCGGCGACCCGATCGCCGACGAAACGCACTTTATCCCAACACAACACGGGCATGTCGCGGATCTGTTTGCCGATCAGATGGCCCTTCACATCCGCCCCGGTAATGATCGCGCGCACGCCTATGAGTTTCTGCGCTTTCGATACGTCGATGGATCGAATGCGCGCATGCGGGTGCGGGCTGCGCAGGATTTTTGCCCAGAGCAATCCGGCGAGCTTCACATCGGCCGCGTAGACGGTCTGTCCGCTCACCTTACCGCTGCCCTCGCCGCGCGGCACTGCAACGCCGACGCTTTTCAAATCAGACATGGAGTTTCTTCCTTTGCTGCCGGCACGAATTGCCGAAAGTTGGTTTCGTTCGCCAGTAGTGTTGGCTATTAATACGGCGCAGCGGCGGGCGTCAAGGCCGGATCGCAAGCCAACGGTTCATCCTTCGCCGCTTTCCTGCTAGATTGTTTCAATGAACTGGCAGGATAACGTTTTAGCCAAGACCGAGCAGATCCGCGTGCTGATTTTCGCCACCCGGCGAATCGCGGTGCTCGGTATCAAGACCGACGCACAGACCGATCAGCCGTCCGTGTACGTGCCGATGTACTTGCAGAAGGCCGGCTTCGAAATCGTGCCGGTGCCGGTTTACTATCCCGACACGACGGTGATTCTCGGCAGACAAGTTTACCGCCGATTAGTCGATATCCCTGGCGAGATCGATATGGTCGATGTCTTCCGCCGCTCTCATGACGTCACCGGCCACATTGACGACGTCCTGGCGAAACGGCCGAATTCAGTCTGGTTTCAATCGGGTATCCGCAACGATGCCGCCGCCGAGATTTTCGCCAAAGCGGGGATTAAAGTCGTACAGGATCGCTGACTGATGGTCGATCACCGGCGGTTCGCCGGAAAATAGAATGTAGGGGCGACCGGCCGGTCGCCCCTACGCGCCTCTATGCCGCCAGACGTCTCGCCTTCAGCTGCCTGGCGATAAACTGTTTGACCATTTCGTGCGCGCGATCGGTCTGCGGCCCGGGCTCGCGAACCCACAAGTGCTCGCAGCCTTCAAAGATTTCAAACTGGCACTCGCCGCCGGCGGCGCGGTAGGAAGCGACGAACTTCTCCTGTACCGCCGGCCGCACGTTATCGTCGAGCTCGCCTTGCATGATCAGCAGAGGCGGTAGTGTCACCTTCTCGCCCCGATCGAGAATTTCCTGTGGATTGCCTTCGTGGATGGTTTCCCACGGATTAAAATAGTTCTTGGTGTATTGCATCATCTCGTGACGTTCGAGTTTTTCCGCGTTCAAAAATCGCGCATACGGGTCGCTCACCGGCGAGCGGGTGGCGACATAGTTGAGCGTGGCATCGAGCTCAGGGGCTTCGGCGAGTTTGTGCGCGCTGTAATCGGGATGGTGTGGCCGCATCGCGCATAGCTCGATCTCATGACCGCCGCTGGAGCTGCCCAGCGCGCCGATGGTCTCCGGGTCGCCGTTCCACTCGCGCGCTTTATGTTTGAGCCAGCGCACGCCGTAGTTGGCGTCCTGCACGGATGCCGGATAAGGGGCTTCCGGCGCGCGCGTCAAATCGATCGCCACAACCAAAATCCCGCTCCGCGCCAAGCTCTCGTCCATCATCACATTGGCGCCGCGGTCCTGGTTATTCCAGGCGCCGCCGTGCAAATCCAACAGCACCGGGAACGGCCCTGCGCCCTGCGGTTGATAGAGGCGCGCCATCAATGTGCGCTTGGGCGCGCGGCGAAACTCGACATCGGAAGTCTTGATCTCTAACCGGGCGAGTGGATTGTATGAAACTGTCATGGCGTGGCTCTCCTTTTATTGGCTGACCCTTTTGGGTTTTTCACAAAACAGCTTTAAGAGGCAAAGTGCGCAGAGTTCGGAGTATCATTGCAAAGCTCTTTCCTCCGCGTGCTCCGCGCTCTCAGCGTCTCCGCGATCATCGATCCGAAACCTGAAATTTTTAGCCCTCAAGGCATGGCGAGATTATCGCCGACGATCCAAAAGTAAAGCGTGCGTGACTCGACGTAGTCATCGCTATTGTCCTTCGGCGTCGTAACGGTTTCGACTCGAGTAGGCTTCCAGTCGTCGATGTCGAAATCGTGAGCGACCACCCGCGAGCCGGGCTTGAGTTTTTGCAGCTTCGGCCTGAGCGCATTGTTAAACCATTTAAACATATAGAGCGTCACCACCGTCGCCTCGGAAATATCCACCGTGAGACCGTCCTGAGCGCGGAATTCGACCAGATGGCCGACGCCCTCCTTGGCCGCGTTCTCGCGCGCCTTAGCCACTAGCTCGGGATTCAAATCGACGCCCACACCGCGAATGCCGAACTTTTTCGCCGCCTCGATCACAATCCGCCCATCGCCGCTGCCCATGTCGTAGAGGATATCGCCCTTCTTAATCTCAGCCATTTCGAGCATCCGTTGCACGATATGATCCGGCGAAGGCACGAAAGGGATCGTCTCCTGTGCGAGCGCCGCGCC
>JAICHC010000401.1 GCA_025922795.1 Candidatus Binatia bacterium
GCCCTGGATGTAGGCTTTGAGCATGCGCTTGCTGGTCTCGGGATACTTTTCCAGCATTTCATTGCGGGTCACCAGGATATTCTGCGGAATGCCCAAAGACTCGCTGAGATTGCTGATCACCGAATAACCCGCTTTGATCAACCTCACACCGTCCTCGGTCGAGAACGGCGCCGCCGCAATGATGCCCTTCTCGATCGCAGCCGCACGTAACACGGTGCCGCCGATGGCGCGCAACACGACGTCCTTTTCCGGATTGATGTTGTGTTTCTTGAGAAAAGTCTTCATGGCGAATTCAGAGTAAGTGCCCGCTCCCGTGATCCCGATTGGTTTCCCCTTGAGGTCCTCCACGGTCCGCGTCTGCTTATCGCCGAGCAAAATGTAATTGGTTGTGCTCGACGTACAGCCTATGATCGATAAATCCAGGCCGCGGGCCTTGCTCCGAAACACCGCCTGCGCGCCGCCGATCGCCGCATAGTCCACTTGACCGGAAACGAGCGCGGCGATCGCTGCCGGTCCGCCGCGGATCAAAATGGGCTCGACCTGCAGGCCCTGTTGTTTGAAAAAACCACGAGCAAGCGCGACCCGGAAAGGAATTTCGCTATTCCAAGCCAGGCTGACGAAAACCATGCGGATGTTCTTCTTTTCCTGCGCGACCGAGCGCTGGCCACTCATCACCAGAAATATCAAACAGGCGATTATTCGGAGCAAGTTACGTTTTCTCATGATCACCACTCCAATACTCCACCACTTCATCGATCTATCTCCTCGCGTACACTGTCGTCCGCCCGTTTTTATCGAATGTGAAGACCTCGTACGGTTCCGGCTTGCCGCCTTCCATCCCGGGCGAGCCGATCGGCATCCCGGGCACCGCCAGACCGGATACCGGCGGTTTTTCCTTCAGCAGTTTTTGAATCAAGTCGGCCGGCACATGGCCTTCGATCACGTAGCCGCCGATTAAGGCGGTATGACAGGCGTAAAGCTTTTCCGGCACCGCTTGCTTGCGCTTGAAATCGGTGAAGTTCTTTCCGAAGAGGACTTTCTTTTCAACTTTGAAACCATTTTTTTGCAGGTGTACCACCCACCCATCGCAACAGTCTCACGTCGGCGTCTTGTAAACCGTAATCAACGGAGCCGCCGCGTTGCTCTGAGCAAGCGCCGGGACGACCGAAAACGCCAAACAGAGGTAACACAGCACGAGCAGAAATCGCCTTCGCAAAATTTGCATCATCTCTCCCAGTTCGAATTCAGAGATACTAAGGAGTTCGTTAGTTAGTAGACCTACTGGGACGAAGGGGCGAGAGTCGTGGAAAGCGCAGGCACCAGGACTCAAAGGACGCTTTCGCACCCACGCCCAAAATTAAGCACCTCGGGGGCGTGGCTCGGGTGGTGGCCGATGACCTACAGACGCTTTGCCTGGGCTGGAACGAGTCGTCCCTTCGTCTCCAACAAACCCTGTTGTCTGGATACTTATGCACTCCTTAATAATTAACCACAATGGAAGGAGCACGGCAAAGGCGCTAGATCCGGATTCACCACCGGCGTCCTCTTTGCGTCTTTCTTTACGGGAAGTATTCTGAGATTTTGGTTGCGCTCTGCGTTGCGCTCTGCTCCAAGTGCTGTGGTCTTCTTATTGATGCCGACTCGGATTAGCTTTTCTGGGCAGGCGGCGCGTAGAGCTGGAGCAAATTGCCTTCAGTATCAAAGAAATAAAAGCCGCTGCCGCTCGGCCGGTCGACGCTCGCCACCGAGTGGACCTTCACACCCCATTCCTTCATTCGCTGCTTGGCAATTTCGAAATCCTCCCGGCTCACGCTGAAAGCCTGGTGGGTCGCCCCTTCTCTTTCGATGTAGTCTCCTTCCAGCGGCCTCGGCCGCTGGAATAACACGACCATTTCATCACCACAGCGCAGGTCGGCACGGTCAAGCCCTTTACCCATATCGTCGTTATTGAGCTTCGCGACCGACATGCCGAGAGTCTCGGTGTAGAATTTGACGGCCCGGCTGACATCGTTGCAGGGAATGCCGATATGATAAACACCGGTGGTCTTGACCATAAAAGCCTCCTTTGCTTGCTGACCAGTCATAGCGCAAAGTTCCCGCTGTCGTAAAGGGAAGCCGACGTGGAATAATGATGGAGGATCGGTTCTGGCCTCGGACTCCAACACTTCATTACTCCGTCGGCACTCCGTCCGCGTTAAACCGGGTAATTTCTACAATACAAAACGTAATTGTGCGGAGCTCGAGGAAATCAACAACTCATCGCTCGAAACCTTAGGATAAAATGGCTTTACGTTTTAAGAATTCCCGCGCGACTTCCGCCGGTGCCCGGTTTTCGCCGTCCACCGCATAATTGAGTCGGCGCATTTCTTCGACCGTCAGAATGCCGCCCAACTCCGCCAAGGTCGAGCGCAGCCGGGGAAATTTTTCCAATGCTGACTGGCGAACCAGCGGAACGGCGTCGTAGGGCGGAAAATAATTGCGGTCGTCGTGCAGTTGGACAAGTTGGTAACGGGAGATCAATCCGTCCGTGGAGTTGCCGGCAATGAGGTCCACCTGCTTCTCGGCCAAAGCTCGATAGGTCAGCGACAGATCCATCTCGCGGGTTTCCTGGAACTGGAATCCGTAGGTGCGCACGAAACCGGTGTAACCGTCGGCGCGCGACATAAAATCCTGGCCGAACCCGGCGCGCCATTGCGCCGACACCCGCGCCGCGTCGCTGACCGTTTTTAAGCCGAGCTTTTCCGCGTCCTCGCTCCGAACCAGGACGGCAAAAGTATTGTTGAAGCCAAGCGGCTCGGTCCAGACCAGACCGAATCGCCTGGCGTATTCCGCTTTGACGCGCCGATAAACCTCCTGGGGATCCTTGAGCGGCTGGGCTTGCAAGATCGCCAGCAATGCCGTGCCCGTGTATTCGACATAGAGATCGATTTCGCCTGCGCGCAATGCCTCATGGACGAGATTTCCGCCCAAATCGAAGCGGCGCTCGACAGCCAAACCGGTTCGTGCCTCGATCGCTTGAGCGAGGATCTCGCCGAGAATCACCTGCTCGGTGAAGTCCTTGGACCCCACGGCAATCCGTCCGACGTTCTTGCCCGCGAAAAGATACGCCGTGCCGGCGACGATCAATAGCGTAATCACGCTCAAGCCAACGAGCTTCCTTGAAGTCGCCTTGATCCGGCCGGCAAACTGAATCGTGCGCTCGACATAGCCGAGCGCAAGATCTGCGCCTAGTGCGATCAACGCGGCCGGCAGCGCCCCGGCGAGAATCAGCAAATTATCGTTGCCTCTCAGGCCTCGAAATATGTAACGGCCCAGGCCTCCGGCATCGATCGCCGCGGCGATGGTCGCCGTGCCGACGCAGATGACCGTGGCCACACGCACGCCAGCGATAATCACGCCGAGCGCCAACGGCAGCTCGACTTGAAACAGCAACTGCCGGTCGGTCATGCCCATGCCGCGGCCGGCGTCGCGGATCGCCGGATCGACCGAACTGATGCCGGTAAACGTGTTGCGAATGATCGGCAGGAGCGCATAGAGGACGAGCGCGACGATCGCCGTGCGCGCGCCGATGCCGCCGATAATTTTTATGTCGAATAAATAAATGTTGAGCGGAATCAGAAACCCGAACAACGCCAGGCTCGGCACCGTCTGCATGACATTGGCAAAACCGAGCACGGGTTTGCTCAGGCCGGGCTTGCGAGTCAGCAAAATCCCGAGTGGAACACCGATCAAAATGGCCAGGCCGGTCGAAACGAAGACGAGAAATAAGTGCTCCAAAGTCAGCTCAAGCATTTCACCGCGATGGCGCTCCAGAAACTCGCCGAGGGTCATGGCGGGCTCCCGGCCCTAGGGCGCTCGGAATACCCTTCAGCAAACGCCCGCGCCTCAGGGTGTTGGGACCGCAACAAATCTTCGGGCGGCCCGAGTAAAATCAGCTCGCCGTCCTTGAGCAGCGCGATCCGGCTGCCGAGCAAAAACGCCTCGCCGATATCATGCGTGACGAACACCATGGTCTTTTTCAACTCGCGCTGCAGCGTCATGAATTCGCGCTGGATTTCGCGCCGTGTGATCGGGTCCAATGCACCGAACGGCTCGTCGAGCAAAATCACCGGCGGGTCGGCCGCCAGCGCGCGCGCCACGCCGACGCGCTGGCGCTGCCCGCCGGAGAGCTCGTCCGGCCAGCGGGACGCGAACTCGTGCGCGGGCAGCCCGAC
>JAICHC010000402.1 GCA_025922795.1 Candidatus Binatia bacterium
CGAAATCAGCTCATTGATGTTGAAAAACCTCCGGTAGTCGAGCTCTTCCGCCGCGACTTTCCAAAACGACAGCCGGTACCACTGTTGCGCAAGCAGCCGGTCAAGGGAATTGAAAGTTTCCGGCCGACCGTGGATGCCGTTGTACTTGGCTAAGTTGGTATCGAGGTGGTGTTTGATCTCGTCGTTCGCATTGTATAGCTCCCACAAGATTCTTTTCACAAAAACGATCTGGTCCGCCCGTTCGGCGCTCTCTTCCTTTGGCGCGATATTCTTGAGCGTGTAGAGAACGCCCAACAGCTTGATGAAATCGAGATGACCGGCGCCGAGCCGGCGGCGCAGCACACCCAAATTATCGGCCAAAACATCGCTGTAGGATTCGATGTTAACCGGCAGGGTCAACGCGTAGTAGCGGATCGTAAGCCCGCTCGCGCCGTAGTGCAGGGTGATCTCGCCGTCTTCCAAACATTCACCATAGAACCGGCCCAGGAACGGCGCCAAGACTTTGCCCTTCATGCTCTCATAAGGATGGTTCCAGTCGATGTCGAAAAAATCGGAGTAGGGCGACGCCGTGCCGTTCTCGAGCACATCCATGAGCAGGCGGTTTTGCGAATCATAAGCCATGTGATTGGGCACAATGTCCTGGAGCCAACCTAAACCGCGGCGCTGCGAATCATCGATCAGCGCATCGAATTGTTCGACACTGCCAAGCTCGGGGTTGAGCCGATTCGGATCGACGACGTCGTAGCCGTGCTCGCTGCCGGATCGAGCATGAAAGATCGGCGAAGCATAGATATCGCTGATCCCCAACTCCTGAAGATAGTCCAACACCGCGCTGGCCTGGCTAAAACCGAATTGCGGCGTGAACTGCAGTCGGTAAGTGGCCGACGGTATTCTCATGCTGGCGCTCGGCCCGCCGCTTCGCCGCGCGCGCGCCGTGAAATGGCAAGGACGCTGCCGGCTGCTTCTTCCGCCTCGGTGCTCCTCGGCAGGCGCAGCACCGCCAATGAGCGGTCGCGGAGATCGTAGACCTCGCCGCCGCGCATGAGCCGGTGCTTTTTGCGCTCGATGCGCGGCTCGTAAGTATCTAAAACCACTTGCCAGCGGACCTTGCGCCGATGCGCCGGCAGCGTAAAGGGAATCGCCTCATGGTGCGCGTTTAGCAGAATCAGCAAGGTATCGTCGACGATGCGATTGCCGCGATCGTCCAGTTCTTCGATGGCGTCACCCGCCAGACGCAGGCCGAAGCAGCGCATTTCCGGATTATTCCAGTCCTCTTCCATCATTTCTTTGCCGTCGGCTCGGAACCAGGCGAGATCTTTGACCTCTGAGCCGCGAATCCGTCTTCCTTGAAAAAAATCGCGGCGCCGGAGCACCGCATGCTCGTGACGGAGATCGATCAAAAAGCGCGCGAACTCGAGCAGCTCGCGCTGGCTGCGACCGAGCCGCCAATGGAGCCACGAGATCTCGTTGTCCTGACAGTAAGCGTTGTTGTTGCCTCCCTGGCTGCGGCCGCATTCGTCTCCCGCGAGCAGCATCGGCACGCCCTGGGAGAGAAACAAGGTAGCCAAGAAGTTTCTTTTCTGGCGCTCGCGCAAAGCGGTGATCTCAGCATCGTCGGTCTCGCCCTCCGCGCCACAATTCCAGCTGAGATTTTCATTATGGCCGTCGCGATTTTCTTCGCCGTTGGCCTTGTTGTGCTTCTCGTTGTAACTGACCAGGTCGTGCAAGGTAAAGCCGTCGTGCGCGGTGTGGAAGTTAATGCTGGCATAGGGCAGTCGTCCGTTGTGACCGTATAAATCGCTCGATCCGGTCAGCCGGTAGCCGAGCGCACCGACCTGCCCACCGTCACCCTTCCAAAAACGCCGCACCGTGTCGCGATAAGCCGCATTCCATTCCGCCCAGAGCACAGGAAAGTTGCCGACCTGGTAGCCGCCCGGACCGAGGTCCCAAGGCTCGGCGATCAGTTTGACCTGAGAGATCACCGGGTCCTGTTGAATGATGTCGAAAAACGCGCCGAGACGGTCGACATCATGGAGCTCGCGAGCCAAAGTAGACGCCAGATCGAAGCGAAAGCCGTCGACATGCATCTCGAGCACCCAGTAGCGCAGGCTGTCGGTGATCAGCTGGAGTACCCGTGGGTGAGTCATATCGAGGGTGTTGCCGCAACCCGTATAATCCATGTAATAGCGCCGGTCGTCTTCGACCAAGCGATAGTACGAGGCGTTGTCGATGCCACGGAAACACAGCGTCGGGCCCATCTGATTGCCTTCACCGGTGTGGTTATAGACCACGTCGAGGATCACTTCGATCCCCTCGCGGTGCAGTGCCCGGACCATGTTTTTGAATTCCGCAACTTGCTGGCCGATCCCTGCGCTGCTCGCATAACGCGCGTCGGGTGCGAAGTAACCGATCGAGTTATAGCCCCAGTAGTTGGTCAGGCCGCGATCTTTCAGGTGCTTGTCGGCAATGAACTGATGCACCGGCAATAATTCGACCGCGGTGATGCCGAGAGATTTGAGATACTCGATCACCGGCGGATGCGCGAGCGCCGCGTAAGTGCCGCGCAATTCCGGCGGCACCTCGGGATGGCGCACGGTAAAACCTTTCACATGTAACTCGTAAATGATCGTCTTGTACCACGGGGTCGCGGGCGGCATGTCGTTGCCCCAACTAAACGCCGGCTCGACAACCACGCACTTGGGCATCCCCGCCGCGCTGTCGCTGTCGCTGCGCGACAGATCCTGATCCTCATGGCCGACGCAATATCCGAACAGAGCGTCGCTCCATTGCACCGTGCCGTGAATCGCTTTCGCATAGGGATCCAAGACCAGCTTTGCCGGATTGAAGCGATGACCTTCCTTGGGCTCGTACG
The DNA here is from genome assembly GCA_025922795.1 of Candidatus Binatia bacterium. Next base: position 2,873 of record JAICHC010000402.1, read on the forward strand.
GTCCATAGACGCGGTAGCCGTAAAATTGTCCCGGTCGTGCCTCGGGCAGATAGCCGTGCCAGATCTGATGGGTCTGGTGGCGGAGCGGGATGCGCGTTTCACGCTTTGCATTCGGCTCGTCAAACAGGCAGAGCTCGACTCGGGTCGCGTTTTCCGAAAAAAGTGAAAAATTTACGCCTGCGCCGTCCCAGTTCGCGCCGAGTGGGTACGGTTTCCCCGGCCAAATTTGGGTCGGGCTTACGATTTCATTGTTTGGCTCATCCTTCATGCAGATCTCTTCGGTTGTAAGACTCAGCTGCGATGATCTCGCCGAGCTCGGCGTTCGTGCGGTGAGCTCATGCCCATGTGCATTGCCCGCTAAACGCAACTGGGCTGCGATCGCTATCCGTTGCTGAAAAACAGAATCGAAAGCGGCGGCAGAGCGAGAGAGAGCGAAAAGCGCCGCCCGTGGCAAGTCAGAGGCGCGGCCTCGACCCCGCCCATGTTGCCGACACCGCTGCCACCATAATCGCGAGCGTCACTGTTAAGACGCTCTTGCCACACGCCGCCGCGGGGCACGCCGATCCGGTAATTCAGCCGCGGCACCGGCGTAAAATTGCACACGACGAGAATTTCGGAATTGTTGATTCGGCCCTTGCGCAGCAGGCTCACGACACTCGCATCGGCATCACAGCAATCGATCCATTCGAAACCTGACGGATCGCAATCGAGTTCATGCAGCCCGGGCGCGCCTCGGTAAAAGCTATTTAAATCCTCCACCCAACGGCGCACGCCCACATGCTGCGGATTCTCCAGCAAGTGCCAGTCAAGGCTGCCGTCATGCTGCCACTCACGCCATTGGCCAATTTCGCCGCCCATGAACAATAGTTTTTTTCCAGGTTGGGCATACATATAACCGAGCAGCAATCTCAGGTTGGCGAATCGTTGCCAATCCTCACCGGGCATCTTGCCGAGCAGCGACCCCTTGCCGTAGACCACCTCGTCGTGCGAGAGCGGCAGAACGAAATTCTCATGAAACGCGTAGAGCATTCGGAACGTCACGTCCTGGTGATGATATTTGCGAAAAACCGGATCGTTGGAAAAGTACTGCAGCGTATCGTGCATCCAACCCATGTCCCATTTGAAACCGAAACCCAGGCCGCCGGCATAGACCGGCCGGGAAACCATCGGCCAGGAGGTTGATTCTTCGGCGAACGTTTGCACATCGGGGTAATTCTTGTAAACCGCCGCGTTGAAGCATTTAAGAAAATCGATCGCTTCAAGATTTTCCCTGCCGCCAAACTGGTTCGGTATCCATTCGCCTTCGCGGCGCGCGTAGTCCAGGTAGAGCATCGATGCCAC
>JAICHC010000403.1 GCA_025922795.1 Candidatus Binatia bacterium
AATCCAGCCCGCGATGGATGGCCGCCATGGTCGACTGCAGGCCGATGTCCTGGGCCGCGCCGTCACCGGTGAGCACGACGACATTGCGATCTTGCTCAGGCGGAAGCCGGTTCTTCCGTTTCAAAATGTCCAGCGCGTCGCGCACGCCCTGAGCACCGGCTGGCGCGCATGCCATGGCGGTGTAAATCCAGGACGAGTTGAGCGGCGTAAACGGATAGGTGGCGAGCAAAGTCGAGCAGCTCGCGCCATTGACAAAGATCACGTTCTCACCAAGAGCTTTGTGAAAGAGTCGCAAGCTCAGCTGGCCGCCGCAGCCGGCGCATAGCGGGCCGCCGGGGCCGAGCGGTTCTTCGTGCGAAATCGTGCGCAGGCTTTTGTAAACTTCGCGTTTCATAATTTTTGCCGCGGAGCCGGAAAATCGCCCGCAAAGATGCAAAGACGCAAAGGGGAAAGAAACGGGATCCCAAACTTTGCGTCTTGGCGCCTTGGCGGGAGAAGTATCAAAATTCGATCATTTGTTGTCATGGCGTCTCCCGGGCGATATCGAAGAACCGGCCCACCTCACGGCACTCTTCGCCGGTGAAGAGCAGGTGCGGCCGCGCCATCTCGGCGGCGGTCTCCGTCGGATTTTCCATTTTACTGAAAATACCGTCGAACTCGCCGGGACGGAATCTTCGGCCGCCCAGCCCGCCGATGAACGACAACAAAACTGGCGGCCGATCGCTCAGGCCATAGAGCGCGCTCGCGATTTCGCTGAACAAAATGCCGCCCTTGCCGACGGAAATATTCTGATCCACTACAGCGACGCCTTTGCGGCCGCGCAAAACGCGCTGCAAATCTTCATGCGGAAAGGGTCTGACCAGACGCAGGCGCGCCAAGCCGATCTTCTTCCCGGCATTTCGCATACGTTTGATTTCGGCCTTGCCCATGGACGCAAAAGAATTGGTCATAATGATGACGTAATCGGCGTCGTCGAGCATGAACTCTTCAATGGGGCTGTAGCGCCGGCCGAATCTTTCCCCGAATTCGGCGGCGATCTGTGGGTAGATTGCCAGCGCGTCTTCAGCGGCGTGGTGCATCTGATGTTTGAAGTAGCTGTACAAGCTCGAATCGAGCACGGCCGCTCCGAGAGCCGCGGGTTCCTTACCGGAAAGGACCGGATATAAAGGAGTGAAATCGGGCAGAAACTCTCTTACCTTTTGCAACTCCGGGATTGCGACCGGTTCGCGTGTAAACGACAGGTAAAAGCCGTCCAGATTCACAATCGCCGGCAAGAGAACCTTTCGATGTTCGGCTAAACGGTAGGCGATCAGGATCGAGTCGAGCACTTCCTGGCTGTTCTCACAGTGAAATTGGAGAAACCCCGTATCGCGTCCCGAAAGTACGTCGTTATGGTCCGGTTCCAAAGTGATCGGATGGGCGAGCGCGCGCGACACGTTAACCAAGACTAGCGGTAACCTCAGTCCGGCGATGACATAAAGCATCTCGAAGCCGTACAAAAAGCCTTGGCTGGACGTCGCGGTGAAGACGCGAACGCCTGCCGCCGCTGCACCGGCCGCCGCCGCGAGCATGGAATGTTCGGAATCCATCATCACCAGACGCGCCGCCACGTCACCCTTCTGGCACCAGCGCGCGAGTGTCTCGATGATTTCCGTCTGGGGTGTGATCGGAAATACCGGAATGTAATCCACCCCTGCGAGCCGGGCGCCCCAGGCTGCAGCGGCGTTGCCGGTGAGCATCGTGCGGGTCGTGTTACACCTCGGGCGCGTCAATCCCGTCCCGCCAGGGTCTACGTTTTGAATCCGCTTCATGACGCCTCCAGCTTTCGGCTGATCGCTTCCGTCGGACATTCTTCGTAACAGATCATGCAGCCCTTGCAGTGATCGTAGTCGACGTGAGGAAAGTTCTCCGCGTCCAGGCGCATCGCGGCTTCGGGGCAGTAAAGATAACAGAGGAAACAACGCTTGCACTTGTCCAGATCGATCACCGGCCGTTCCACGCGCCAGTTTCCGGTGGCGCGCAAAGCGGCGCTGCCGCGATGGCGGATGGTGGGACCGGCAAACTGGGATGTGCCGAGATAGGGAACAGCCTGCCAGGATGATGCCGAGGGTTGATCGGCGGTTGCCGCGATGGCGAGCTCGATCGCCGGTGCTTGTCGGTAAGCCGCGGAGGCCGCGGCTAAATTCCTTTTGACCAAGTCCGGCGCCAGCCCAAACTCCTCGAGTTCAACCTTAACGGCTTCTTCCAGTGCGGTCAGATTGATGGACGGAACGCATTTGGCGGCGATGGCGGCCGCGGGCGCACTCACAAAAACGCTGCCGATCCATTCGCGTGCGATGGCCGATAGATCGACGAACAGGAACCTTGCAGCGGGCAACTCCTGTAGATTTACTTCGAGGCGATCGGAATCGGCGTTCACAAATACCGGGGTAATGGCATCGACGCCTTGAAAGACCTGCGCGGACGCTTCCTTCAGCAGTGAACTATCCATGACCACGACCAGGTTCGGTCGGTCGATGTTGCCGCGATCAGCGATAGGGTCGTTACTCAGTCTAACGAAGGAGACCACCGGCGCGCCTCGTCGTTCTGCGCCGAACAGCGCGAAGTCCTGGGCCTGGAGAGCACAAAGAAAACCGCTGCGGCCGAGAATTCGGCTTGCGAGCTTCACGCCTTGTCCGCCGCGGCCGTGGAATCGGATTTCTATCCCCATAACTCTTTTCCAATAATGCACCTGCGCAAGATGAATGCCATTGCGCCCAAGGATTTCGGACCGGCAGCGCGGACGCTTTCGGGTCAAGTGCATCACGAGGGAGCGAAGCTGGATCGCACAATTGAGACAAAGGGTTTGCTAATTTTTCAATCTTGCGAAATTGAGTGAGACTGTCCGTTAAAAATCAGCACTATCCCCTGGCATAACGATTGCGCCTTCAATTAAATGATTTCCAATTTAGAGGAGGGATATGTTATGGCAGACAAAACACCGACTAAGGAAACTAAGGCGGTCGCCCCACGCAGGTCGATTATGGATTTGGGCCGGTGGGAACGCGACATGGATCGGATGATGGAGGACTTCTTCGGCCGCAGGATGAGACCCTGGTGGCCTGAGCGATGGTTCAGGGGCGAGGAGTTCGATCTGAGAACACCGGCCGTCGATCTGTTCGAAGAGAAGGATGACATCGTGGTCAAAGCCGAGATCCCCGGCATCGACAAAGACAGCATCAACGTAAATCTGAGCGATCACACCTTGACGATCAAGGGCGAAAAGAAAAAGGAAGAAGAGGTCAAGGAAGAAAACTATTACCGTTCGGAGCGGAGTTACGGATCGTTCGTGAGAACGTTGGAATTGCCCAAAGACGTCCATGCAGATAAGGTGAAAGCAACATTTAAAAACGGCGTGCTGGAAGTTCGGATGCCGAAGACTGAAGAAGCCAAGGCAAGAGAGATCAAGGTTAAAGTCGAGTAGGGCGTAAGCGATGAGCGTAGGGCAAACAAGGGCGACAGAAGAGACGATGAGGAGAAAACCATGTACAGCAAGATACTGATCCCGTTGGACGGCTCAAAAACAGCGGAAAAAGTCCTGCCCTACGCTCGTTATCTGGCAGGCAAATTCAAGATCCCGGTCGAGCTCCTCGCTGTCGTCGATATCGCCGAGATGGCGACGCATATGGCGGCTGATAAGGCGCGGTTTCTCGACTCGCTGGTAGAAGATAGCCTGCGCGCCAGCGAAAGCTATCTGCGCGGCATTGCCGCCACCTTCAAAGGCGTCACTGTCACGAACACGGTTGAGAAGGGTCGGGCGGCAGACGCCATCATCGAAAAGGGCGGAGGTTATAAGGACATCCTCATCGCGATGGCCACGCACGGCCGCTCGGGCCTTAATCGCTTCCTTTTGGGCAGTGTCGCGGAAAAAGTGCTGCGTGGCACCGCCAACCCATTGCTACTAGCTCGCGCAACTGAAACCGCAAAGGCTGACGGAGAAGGAATTTTCGAGACCCTAATCGTGCCGCTCGATGGTTCGGAAGTGGCGGAAAGCGTGCTGCCATCGGCGGCCGAGATGGCAAAGAAACTCGGTCTCGCAGTTGTTCTGTTTCGCGCTTACCATATTCCCTACACCGTTTATTCGGGTAATGAGGGTTTCTACGCGGTCGATTTTAACGAACTGATCGCTGGCGTCCGCGATGAAGCCAACGGGTATCTCGAG
>JAICHC010000404.1 GCA_025922795.1 Candidatus Binatia bacterium
CCTTCCCAGCGCCAGTTGTCGATGAAGAACCGGATCGCCGCATAGGTCACGTTCGGCGAATTCTTCGCGACGCCGGGCTCCTGACGGTATCCGACGACTTCCTGGCCATCCATTCTGCCGGTACCGTACTGGCCTCGAACCGCGGCGGCGGCGACCTCCTCCGCTGCCACTTGGCGAACCGATTTGAGCAGCTTACCTTTTTCATCGCGCACCGCGTCGGCATCGAGACCCACCGGCGGTTCCATCGCGGTCATACAAAGCAGTTGCAACAAATGGTTTTGAAACATGTCGCGAACAACGCCGGCTTCTTCGTAATAGCCGCCGCGGTTCTCCACTCCGACCGATTCCGCCGCGGTGATCTGCACGTGATCGATGTAGCGCCGGTTCCAGATCGGCTCGAAGACTGCGTTGGCGAAACGAAAAACCATGATGTTCTGAACGGTCTCTTTGCCGAGATAATGATCGATCCGATAAATTTGCCGTTCATCCAACGCTTCGTGAATTCGGCGATTGAGCTCGCGCGCGCTTTGCAGATCGGTGCCGAAAGGCTTTTCGATCACCACCCGGCTGCGCGGCTCGCCGTCGCTTTCCTTGGGCGCCAATTGCGCGCCGGCAATGCATTCGATCAATTTTCCGTAGGCGTCCGGCGGCGTGGCGAGATAGAAAACGCGCGCCGGCAGCACGCGACTGCCGCGGTCGAACCCTTCGACGAAATCTTTGAGCTTTTGAAAACCATCGCGCTCCTCATACCCGCCGCGCACATAGTAGAGCGTGTTGGCGAACTGACGCCACAACGTCTCGTCCTGCAGTCCGGTGCGTGAAAACTCTTTGACCGCTTCGCGCATTTTCTCGCGAAACACTTCGTCGCTCATTTCGCTGCGCGCATAGCCAACGACGGCGAAGCGTTCGGGCAAGCGCTTCTCGAGCGCCAGATTATAGAGGGCGGGAATCAGCTTGCGCTTGGTGAGATCACCGGAGGCGCCGAAGATCACCAGCACGCAAGCGTGCGGACGCTTGACCGGGCTCAAGCCGTCGAGCGAATAGGCGTGTGGATCGCTTGCCATCGTCAACTCTTCTTGACCGCATGGCCGCCGAATTCGTTGCGCAACGCGGCGATCACTTTCGCCGCGAACGAATCCTCCTGGCGCGATGCATAGCGGGCGAAAAGAGAGAGCGTGAGCACCGGCGCAGGCACGCTCTTCTCAATCGCCTCCTCGACCGTCCAACGTCCTTCGCCGGAGTCTTCGACGTAGCCCTTGATGCCGGCCAGCTTGGGGTCTTTTTGCAATGCGCTCTCGGCCAGTTCCAACAACCAGGACCGCACCACGCTGCCCTGATTCCACAAATGGGCGATCTTGGCGAAATCGAGATCGAACTGTGAGGCATTGAGCAATTCGAAGCCTTCGCCGTAGGCCTGCAGCATGCCGTATTCGATGCCGTTATGAATCATCTTGACGAAATGGCCCGCGCCGTTGGGCCCGACATGGAGATAGCCGTCCGGCGGCGCCAGGGTTTTAAAGATTGGCTCGAGAGCGTCAACAACCCCTTTTTCGCCGCCGATCATCATGCAGTAGCCGAGCTCCAGACCCCACACTCCGCCGCTGGTGCCGGCGTCGACGAAATGCAGGCCTTGTCCTTGGAGCAGTTGCGCGCGTCGGATCGAATCTTTGTAATTGGAATTGCCGCCGTCGATCAGGATATCGCCCTTTGCCAGATTGGGCAGCAGTTGCTCGATGGTCTGATCGACCGGCGCGCCGGAGGGCACCATCATCCAGATGACCCGCGGCGCCGTAATCTGCTTGACAAAATCGGCGAGCGAGTGGGCGCCGACCCCGCCGATATCGACGATCCGTTGAATCGCTTCCGCGTTGCGGTCGTAGCTGATCACGCGGTGACCGCCACCCACGAGTCGTTCGGTCATGTTGGCGCCCATCCGTCCCAGCCCGATCATGCCCAGTTCCATGGTCGCTGCTCCTTCCGCGGAAGACTTGCGGTTTCTAGGACTGCAAGGTCTCCGTCAATCGCGCCAAGCCACTCGTGCTGTCGCCACCCAGATTGACCCTCAGGACGCGCCGCCGGCGTTCCTTCAGAGCCAAGTAGTCACCGAGCGCCTGTGCGCGAATCAGCGCGTCGAAGGTATAATTCGTTTCCGGTACGGCCAGATCCGCGGCGGGCTGGTCGACGATCTGTAGCACCATCACCGTATTGGCACCGCCCTTATGGAGCTGGCCGGTGGAATGAAGAAATCGCGGTCCGAACCCGAGCGTAATCGCCGCACCGAGCCTTTCCTGCAGCGCCGCACCCAGCGCCTGAAGTTTTGCCGCATGTTCCGGCGACGGATCGAGATAGGCTTGCACCGAGACATAATCACGAGTTTTTTTCTTTTCCAGCCAGGATGCCATGGCCTTGCGCAATGCTTCGCTGTCCGCGGCCGCGACTTCGTCCTTGACGCGCACCGTGCCGCCGCTGTTTTCGTTCATCGCTTTTTTTGCCAGGTCTTTGGCCAGCTGCACGTCGGGCTGGTTAAACGGATTGATGCCCATCGCCGCGCCGGCCGCCGCTACGGCGACTTCCCAGCGGTAAAATTCCTGGCCGAGGTCGCTCTTGGCCTTCAAGTCGAGACGCGCCACCGGATGGCCGTTGGCTTGAAGCGCGGCGAACTGCCGGTCGAGCCCATGATTCTCGTCGCCGTCGAGTCGGAGATAGACGAAAACGCGATCGGAGCCGTATTTTTCCGGAGCCGCGATAGGCTCGTGCGCCACCGGCACGATGCCTTTGCGGTCCTTGCCGGTGCTCTCGGCGATTAGTTGCTCCAACCAGGTCGGGAAAGCCGACAGCGAAGGCGCGCACAAAAACGTGACCTTGTCGCGCTTCGCCGCCGCCAACTCGGCCAACGCCGCGCCCAAAACAAGCCCGGGATGATTTGTTTCCGGCTCGTCCGCGCCGCAGGCCTCGCTCATGCGCCGTGCGCGCGCGAGTACCGCGCCGATATCGACGCCGATCAGCGCCGCCGGGACCAGGCCAAAGACCGTCAGTGCCGAGTAGCGCCCGCCGACATCCTCGGGGGCGTTGAAAACCGCGCGGAAATTTCTTTCCCGGGCGAGCTTCTCGAGCGGCGTGCCGGAATCGGTGATGGCGATGAAGTGTGACCCTGGATCCTCGTCTTTGATTGGTTTCATCCGATCCCAAAAATAATAGAAGAAAGCGTTGGTCTCGGTCGTCGTCCCTGACTTGCTCGAGACGACAAATAACGTGCGCACCGGATCGATGCGTGCTTCGACCGCTTTGACCGCTGCCGGATGAGTGCTGTCGAGCACGAGGAGTTCCGGGTAACCCGGCGCGTTGCCGAAAATCTGCTGAAAGACCTCCGGTGCCAGGCTCGACCCGCCCATGCCGAGCAGCACGACGTGCAGGATGCCGTCGGCCTTGACCGGCTCGGCAAAAGCGCGCAGTTCGGCGACTCGATTCTCCATCTGCTGGGGTAATTCGAGCCAGCCCAAACGATCGGTCAATTCCGGCTGCGGCTCGTCCGACCACAGCGTGTGGTCCTTTTTCCAGACGCGGTCGGCAAACTGGCGCTCTTGCCATTGTTTCAGCCGCCGTTCGACACGGTGTTGATATTTCCCGAGTTGGAGGTCCAAGTGATTGAGCTCGGCGCCGATCATGGTCTGGCGCTTCTTTTCCAGAGCCGCCATCAATTGATCGAACGAGGCGGCAAACGAGGCGACGCCGTCTTGTTGTAGCTTTTCGGTGATCGCGCCGAGATCGACCCCGGCGCTCGACAGCCGCGCCAACGCGTCTTCAGCTTCGGCCAGCCCTTCTTTGACTGTGGCGCCGGGAACTCTGCCGTGATCGCGAAAAGCATCCAGGGTCTCCGGCGGCAAGGTGTTGACCGTTTCGGGGCCGATCAGGTTCTCGACGTAGAGAACGTCGGAATAGGCCGGATTTTTTGTTCCCGTACTGGCCCACAGCGGCCGCTGTACGCGCGCGCCGCGCTGACGCAGCGCGGCGAAGCCCTCGCCGTGAAAAATTTCCAGAAAACGGCGGTAAACGACCTTCGAATTGGCGATGGCGATCTTGCCGAGCAAAGCTTTGGCCTCGGGAGTGCCGACTGCCTCCAATTGTTTGTCCACCATCGTATCGACGCGGCTGACAAAGAAAGAAGCCACCGAGGCGACCCCTGACGGATCGGCG
>JAICHC010000405.1 GCA_025922795.1 Candidatus Binatia bacterium
GATAAGCCCACCCAGGACGAAGAACTGGCGCTTCGCATGGCGTGGATCACGGCCCGCCACGTCAAGTCCAACGCCATCGTCGTAGCCTCGTCGAGTCAGATGCTAGGCGCCGGCGCCGGCCAGATGAACCGCGTCCAATCAGTTCGGCTCGCCCTCGAACAGGCGGGCAGCGCAAGCGAGGGAGCTGCGCTTGCCAGCGACGCCTTCTTCCCGTTTCCCGACAGCATCGAGACGGCGGCGGAGCATGGAATCGCCGCCATTATCCAGCCGGGAGGCTCCAAAAAGGACCAAGAAGTCATCGAAACTGCGAACCGATTGGGCGTAAAAATGGTCTTTACGGGTGTTCGACACTTCCGTCACTAGGCAAGTTCGGATACAATAACCTCACCGAGAGGAAAAACGAAATGGCAGAAAGCACATCTCCAAGCACTTACGACATGCCTGTAATGGTAGGCGCAGCCGTGGTCGGCGTGATCGCAATGGGCATCTTTGTCTATATGAGGCCGGATCCGGTGGCTCCGTCTAAGCCCGTGCATCCGACCAATGCACCGCTCAATGCGCAGGCTGCTCCGGTCGTTATGATCGATACAGCGGGCACTGGCGGCGGTACGGCTGCAGCGCCAGGCGGCATCGGCCCTGCTCTCATCGGCGGACCGGCGCCAATCGGCGGCCCAGCTCCCATCGGGGGCCCGGCACCCGCCGGAGGCAAAGGCGCCGTCGGCATGTAGCCGACCGTCTCCACTTTCGGCCCGTTATCCAATGGATAACGGGCTTAGTTTTTTTGAAGGAATCTCGCCTGCGCGAGGCGAAAATAGCATAACTCGATGATCGCGAAAGTCCTTACCGCTACGCTTCACGGCATCGATGCGATCGAAGTGACCGTCGAAGCGGGACTGTCGGGAGGATCGCCCTACTTTGCCATCGTCGGATTGCCCGACGCGTCGGTGCGCGAGAGCGGAGAGCGCGTCAACGCCGCCATTCGGAGCAGCGGCTTCGAGTATCCGTTCAAGCGAGTCACCGTCAACCTAGCTCCGGCGGACCTTCGTAAGGAAGGGCCGTCGCTCGACTTGCCCATCGCGCTGTCGATTCTTTCGACCAGCGGGCAGATTCCCCTCGACGCTTTCGAGAAGACCCTAATCGCAGGAGAACTGGGCCTTGACGGCGTTGTCCGGCCGATCGCCGGAGCAGTGTGCATGGCGCTGATGTGCCAGGACAATGGAATCACCCGGATGATCCTGCCCGAGCGTCACGCGCCTGAGGCGACGGTGGCCAAGGGCGTCTCGGTGTATGGAGTCAACCACTTGCGGGAAGTCGCCGATCTCTTGATCGACCCGAATAGCCGAGACCCGCTTCCTTCCGTGGATTTCGAAAACCAGGAGGCTGTCGACTACGGCACCGATTTCGGCGACGTCAAGGGCCAAGCCCAAGCCAAACGCGCCCTGGAAATCGCCGCGGCCGGCGGTCACAACATGATCATGGTCGGCTCGCCCGGAAGCGGCAAGACGATGTTGGCGCGAAGGCTGCCGACGATCCTGCCGGCCCTGACCAGGCAGGAGGCAATCGAAGTCACACGCATTTACAGCAGCGCAGGCATGATGGACGGCCGCAACGGGCTAATCTGGGAGAGACCGTTCAGATCGCCGCACCACGGCGCGTCGCACGCCGCCATCGTCGGCGGCGGCAGGGTGCCGAAGCCGGGCCAGATCAGCCTCGCCCACCACGGCGTGCTGTTTTTGGACGAGATGCCCGAGTTTGATCGAAACGTGCTCGAAGGGCTGCGGCAGCCGTTGGAAGACGGCGTCATCTCCGTCGCTCGCGTCCAGGCTTCGATGGAGTTTCCGGCACAGCTTATGCTTGTCGGCGCCATGAACCCCTGCCCGTGCGGATTCCATGGCGACCGGGTGAAGAACTGCACTTGCTCTCCCGACGCGATTCGGCGCTACATGGGCAGGATCAGCGGTCCGCTTCTCGATCGCATCGACATGCACGTTCAGGTTCCGCGCCTAACTCAAGACGAACTGTCCTCGGCGAAGCTCGGCGAGCCGTCGGCGAACATCCGCGATCGCGTCGTTTCGGCGAGAAAACGACAGGCAGAGCGCTTCGGGGGCGGCAACCGCGTCAATGCGCGCATTTCGCCGAAAGAGATGCGCGAGCATTGCGTTTTGGACGACGGCTGTAAAGACTTCCTTCGCGCTGCGTCCGGGAAACTTGGCCTTTCGGCTCGCGTTTACGACCGGGTGATCCGCGTTGCGCGGACCATCGCAGACCTCGAAGACGCGCCCGAGATTACGGAGGCGCATCTTTCGGAAGCCGTTCAATACCGGACGCTCGACCGTGGGATGGGTTAGATGGTGTTTGGTGTTCACATTCAAATCACTTTTTGGTATTTATTTACTCGCATTTTTTTGTAGATTCACTTGGCTCACGTAAGGACTGCTCGCACGAGATCGGCTGATTTACTCGGGGGAGGTACCAGGTTTTTGTCAGTTTTCGAATGCGCAATGAGCATATCGGGCCGGTTCTGGGTTGGCGGTTAGTCTGCGCCGTTGTTCGCTTCTATCTTATAGGACACGAGAAGGCCAAAAGTCAACCATTTTCGTTTTCCGGTGTCGGGGTCGGACGAGTCGGACAGGTTGGACCACTCGGACGTGTCGGGATGTCGTTGAATCAAAGAGGAGTATCGGCCCTCGCTGCGCTCACAGCTTTCAGCGTGCTCGCGCTCTTTGGCAGGATCGTGGGCGGATTTGTAGAATTTAGGTTGGGATGACTCTTGCAGTTGCGCTTCGCCTTCCGCGCGGACTACGCGATCGATCGCCAGTCGAACGCGACTGGGGCTGGAGCGGACTATGAACCTGAGAAGTCGCGGGCTGCGCATTTTCATAGTATCGGTGCTTGCGGGCATCGGTATTGCAATCGGGCTAAGATTTGCTGCCAGCCAACTATGGTCACCGACACCAGGGTCATTCTACGACGTCGTTCTCGATGGCATTGCAATGATTGCGGGCATCATTGCTTGCCAGCACACCGCTCAATATCTTGAAAAGCGCTCTAAATTAAGGACGAATGATGCGAGCGGATGACCGCGCGCAGGTAGGGGTAGTTGAGGGTGACAGGGAGTGGGCTTATCGTTTGGTTCCTACAGGCTTTTTCGAGCTGGGAGGCTCTGAGTAATGGCGTTCTCGTTCTTTTTCTTGCTGTATGCTCTTGCCTTTGTGGGCATTTTGAGCTTGCTTCTAAATCGCAAGGTCAGTTTCTGGATCCCGCCCGTAGTGATCGCTTCAGGTTTGATCAGCGCAACGATCGCGAACGCGTTGTCGCAACCGTATAACTGGATCGTTCTTGCCGCGTCGCTAATCCTAGGATTCTATATAGCATGGCTCTCTTCGCGGCGGGCCAATGCATAGAGCCGGACCTGAAAGGGTAGTTGTTTTTCGAGTCGGATAGAATCTCAAGCATGGCGAAGTTGACGGCGAAGCAAAAGACGTCCCAGGTTGGACTCGCGTTGTCGATCTCAATGGCAGCGGTCTTCGCGCTGTTATTGGTCGGCGCCGGGGCGCCTTGGGCTGCGATTCCCGCCGTCGGCCTGTGGGCGACGCCGTGGATCGAGTGGAAAACGTCTGGGCGAAAACCGAGAAATATAGCGGTGAAGCAATGTGCGGCGATCGGTTTGACGATCGCGTACTTGGTTTTTGAGCTGACGAGGCGGGTTTGAAATGTCGTGCCTTTCACTGAGCGACATTAATGAGTGACAGACCGAATGTTTGGCTTGAGATTTCGTGACCGTGGTGTAGTAGCATTTACCTGTTTTGTAATGCTGTTAATCTCTGGTAAGTTCGGTGGCCCGATGGGAGTCATGAAGCTTGCGTTCTGCGAACACCCTTTTGCGCAGGTCACCAGTACCGGTTTGGGTGAACCCGAGTCGGAGTTCGATGAGTGGCTAAAGGCAAGAGCAGACACAGACGCCAAGGGAAAGGTCACTTTGCTTAAGGTGTACAGCGTGCTCGGCCTGATCTTATATCTTGGTGCGGTGGGCCTTGCCGTTTATTTCATTAATCGCCGGAATCAAGACACCCTTTATTTGGTGCTTATCCTTGTGCTGGCGGTAATCTTTGCCTGGGTTGCGATTGGAGAGAGAAATGTGCAATTCCAGAATAGCAACAATAATCCGGCTATACCGGACGTAGCTATTCCAC
>JAICHC010000406.1 GCA_025922795.1 Candidatus Binatia bacterium
CGATATTGGCCATCGTCCCGGTGCCCCCTTCAGTGGTCACGTCTTGCAGCATCGATGAAAGCAGCGTCGCGGTTTTCTCCGAGATCACCCGGCGCACCACATGCGGCTGGTTTTGCATCAAGACCTCGCCCTTCGAGCCGACGGCGCGCCGCACCACATAGGGGCGCATCAGGAAACCGCCGTTGGCGATCGCCGCATAAGCCATCACCATTTGCAGCGGTGTCGTCGAGATTCCTTGTCCGAAGCCATGAGTCGCCAGATCGATCGCCGCCCATTTGTCAGGTTTGCGCACGAGCCCAGCCGCTTCGCCGGGCACATCGATGCCGGTCGGCTCGCCGAAGCCAAACTTTTCGATGTACTTAAAGAACCGCTCCTTCTTGAGCTTCTCGGCAACCTTGGTAAAACCGATATTGCTCGACACCTGAAGGATTTTTGAAAAGGGCAACCAACCGTGAGGGTGCGTGTCGTGGATGATTTTGCCGGCGTAGGAATATTTGCCCATTTCACAATAAAATAGATCTTCCTTACCGACCACGCCTTCTTCCAGAGCGGCCGCTGCAAGAATCGTTTTGAAGGTCGAACCGGGTTCGAAGCTATCGGTCACCGCTCGGTTCCGCCTTTGCTCGGCCGACTGTTTGCTGTAGTTATTCGGATCAAACGATGGATAATTCGCCAGCGCGAGCACTTCGCCGGTAAACGGTTCGACCACGATAACTACGCCGGCCTTGGCGCGGTATTTGCGGATCGATGCTTCTAGCTCTTTCTCCGCCATATGCTGAATCGAGGTGTCGACGGTCAGATGAAGGTCGCTACCGGGTGGAATGTGCAGCCCCTCGACTCCCTGAACCAATACCCGGCGCCCGAGCGCGTCGCGCTCCGCTACCGATGAACCGGTTTCACCGCGGATATAATGGTTGTACTTAAGCTCCAAACCTTCGAGCCCTTCGCTGTCGAGCCCGACAAAACCGATCACCTGACCTGCAAGCTGACCCTGAGGATAGTGACGGTTGGGTTCGTAAAACATGCCGATCCCGTCGGCGTTCAGTGTTTGGATTTGCTCCGCCTCGCTCGAGGACACTTGACGCTTGACCCAGACGAAAGGCTTTTCCGCGCTGATTTTCTCTTTAACATCGGCGGCGCGCAGCTTGAGGATCCGCGCCAAATTATGACTTAATTTTTCGACGTCGTGAATACGACGCGGGCGCGCGTACACCGATTGCGATTCCATGCTTAACGCCAGCGGTTCGCCGGTGCGATCGAACAAGGCGCCGCGCTTGGGCAGCACGATCCATTCTTTCAAGTGCTGTCGGTGGCCCAGCCGCATGAGCTTTTCGCCTTGCAGCACTTGCAGTTGAATGGCGCGCCCGCCGATGACCAAAAAAAGCGCCAAGAATAAGATTCGGGCGATGCCGAGGCGATGCTGACTGCGACGTGCCGGTCGTCTCATGGCAAAACGATGACCTGGCCTTTCTCGGGCGTTCTGAGGCCCAACCGTTGTCGGGCCATTAATTCAAGGCGCTCAGGTGAAGTCAGAGTGGCCAGTTCGATTTTCAATTCGCGATTCTCCTGTTCCAAACGGCTTTGCAGCTTGCTCGTGGTTGAGAGCACATAACCGGTATGGACCACCTGCAAGCGCAACCAAACGTGGATCAGCACTAGAGCGACCAAACCGGCCGTTAAAATGCCGATCAGAAATACGTGCCGATGTTGCGACCTGCGGGTATGGGGCGCCGGTCGTTCCCGTTTAACAGCGTTGCTCTTGCGCGCTTGTGCGCCGGCCGGGGCCATAAAAATTTTTAGAGTCTCTCTACGATGCGCAATTTCGCCGAACGCGCTCGCGGATTGGCGTTGGTTTCACTTGCCGGCGGACCGATCGGTTTTTTGGTTATCATTTGGACCTTCTGGCTCCAGCCGCATTGGCAGCGCAGCATGCGCGGCGGACAGAGGCATGCACGGCTCCATTTTCGAAACGCTGTCTTCACCAGTCGATCCTCGAGCGAGTGGAACGAAATGATCGCCAGTCGTCCACCGGGCCGAAGAATTTCAAACCCGCTCGCCAGAAAATGCTCGAGGTGCTGCAGTTCTTGATTTACGGCGATGCGGAGCGCTTGGAAGATTTGCGTCGCGGGATGGATTTGGCGTCGCCCTTTGCCCTTCACCCGCTCGACGATTTTAACAAGTTCTTCCGTCGTTTGAATCGGTTTGTGCTTTCTTTCTGCGACAATCGTTTGTGCGATGCGGCGCGCTGCGGAGTCCTCACCGTAGTTGCGAAAAATACGTTCCAACTCATCGCCGGAAAACAAATTGACGATCTCCTGCGCGTCCAAGTGCTGGCGCCTGTCCATGCGCATGTCCAGCCTGGACGGCGTGCGGAAGCTGAAGCCCCTTTCAGGAGAATCGATCTGGTGCGAGGAAATGCCTAAATCCAAGACAACTCCGTCAACCCCGTTCCAACCGATTTCGGTCAGAATCTCTTTCGCATCGGCAAAACTCGCCTGGCGCGAAAGGAATCGACGACCGAAGCGACCCAACCGTTCCTGGGCCGAGGCAATCGCTTCGTCATCGCGGTCCAACCCCAGAACCTGTCCATCCGGACTACTCTTGATGAGAATCTCTTCGGTGTGGCCTCCCCCGCCCAGCGTGCCGTCAAGATATCGCTTGCCTGATTCCGGATGGAGCGCCTCGATCAACTCCGCAACCAGGACAGGAACATGCGCGAACACGGCTCAGTGACTGGTGCCGTCACCCTCCCAGTCATCATCGAAGCTCTCGATTGCATCTTCGAGTGATGTGTAGTCTTCGAAGAAACGATCCATACCGACAACTTTAAAAATATCACGTAGGAACGGGCTCATGCCTGCAAGCTTTAGATCACCGTTCAAATTGCGCAAAAGTCTCAATCTCTCCAGAAGTACGCCGATGCTCAGGTAATTGATATGGTCCACCGCCTTGAGATTGAGCACCACCTTGGTCTGCTCCTTCTCAATCAATGACCCGATCGCATCCTTGATGCGAATCATCTCACGAAAATCGATATCACCGGTAAGATCGATCACCGAAATATCCTGAATGGGTTTTCGCGCCAGCATTCGTGCTCCTTTCGCCGACCCAGCCGCTGCGTTTTACAGCCCCAAGTCACCGAGGAAATCAGGATCCTGCATCAGTTTGTCTTCAGATTCGGTGAAAATTTTCTTCCAAGCCTCGCGATCCAATACGCGAAATTTTTCCAGCGCCGAGACCAGGACCACATCGCGTTTGAGATCGGCGTACTTTCTCAGTCCGGGTGGAATGAGAATGCGCCCGTGCGTGTCCAAGCTGCACTCGAAGGCGGACCCGAGATAATAATTTTGAAAGCGCACCATGCGCGGATCGAACTTAGGCTTTTTACGAATTTCTTCCTCGAATCGGAGCCAGGCATCGATCGGATAGATATCGAGGCAACGTTGTCCCTCGATGACGAAGTTCGTCATGACGATTCGTTCGTCACCCTTACCTAGAAGCACGTCACGGAACTTTGCCGGAATGCTTAGACGGCCCTTGATGTCCAGAGTGTGTTCAAAGCTGCCACGAAACATGGTTTCTAAAACACGACAGGCAAACGTCGGAAATTTTTATCCCACAACATCCCACTAAGCGCCACTTATAACTTGCGATCCCCCACCTGTCAACAAAAAACGATTCGGAATTACGAGGTTTTTTTAAATTTAGTGGCAGATCTAAATCTATATGTTGGAGCTTTCAAACACGTCTTGTACTAGCGGTGGTAAAATGGACCAACTCCGGTCAACTTACACGTTCACCGGGCGAGTTCAGACGGCCGAATTTGACCAAAATCAAAAATCGTTGGAATCCAACGGCAGCACACTCGGGTAAGCAGGAGGGAGCTGGCTGAATCGGAATGCAGGGTAACGTGGGCTAAAGTGGATCGGTAAGCCGGATTCTGTCATGGCTCATAATTGGGCCACAGCGATCATTCATCTTGCCCCTCGATTGCGCGAGGGGTCGAGCGACCGTACCCGAGGGCTATGGGCGGACCACCCAACCCTCCTATTTGGCCTTGCTCCGGGTGGGGTTTGCCATGCGTTCACCATTGCTGGCGAACCGGTGAGCTCTTACCTCGCCATTTCAACCTTACCGGCCGCCGAAACGGCCGGCGGTATATTTTCTGTGGTACTTTCCCCCGATCACTCA
>JAICHC010000407.1 GCA_025922795.1 Candidatus Binatia bacterium
CGTTTTGCCCGGAGCGGGTCTTACGCAATACTCCTGGAGCCTGTCTTTTGCGCTAGTCGAACTGAGGCAAGCTGTGGCTGCGGGTGGGATCGGATGGCAATGGCTGCCCCGCATCAGCAACGCAATGTAACACGGATATGAACGAGACCTTCGGGTTTGACGCTTATTCGCCAAAAGAAATCGCCGAACGAGTCGAGTCCATCGGCGTCACCAAAGCTCGTTTGCCATGGGTCTCGCAGATAACTCTAGGAATACTCGCAGGCGGTTTCATCGGCTTGGGCGCGCTTTATTTTACGCTGGTCACCAGTGATGCCGGGTTAAGCTTTGCCACCAGCCGCCTTTTGGGCGGCATCGCCTTTTCGCTGGGACTAATTTTGGTCGTGGTTGCCGGGGCGGAGCTTTTCACCGGCAATAATTTTCTCGTCATGGCTTGGGCGAGCGGGCGCATTAGCACGTGGGAGCTGATGCGCAACTGGCTGCTCATTTACTTTGCAAACTTTGCCGGAGCCTTAGGCCTCGTGCTGCTCGTCTTTTTATCCCAACACTGGCAGGCTGCCGGCGGCGCGGTCGGCGCAAACGCCGTGAAGATTGCCTATGCCAAGGCTACACTTCCGTTCACCGAGGCGTTCTTTAAGGGCATTCTATGCAACATACTGGTTTGTCTCGCCGTCTGGCTAGCAGTCGCGGGCCGCAGCGTGATCGACAAAATCTTCGCTATTGTCTTTCCGATCTCAGCGTTTGTCGCCGCAGGTTTCGAGCATAGTGTAGCCAACATGTATTTCATCCCGCTCGGGATTCTGTTGCGCGACAGCTCTCACCTGGCGAATATGGAAATGCTTACCTGGGCGGGACTCTTCTCAAACCTGGTGCCGGTAACGTTGGGCAATATCATCGGCGGCGGTGTCATGGTCGCGGCGGTTTATTACCTCGTCTATTGCCGCCGCTCCAACGAACCCGAAAAATAGACACCCGCAGTCTAAAAACGAGGGAGGGGCGAACCTGGAGTAGCGAAGACACCCGAGTGTTCAGTTTCAAAGTCTGTTTTGGCGCTTGGCACGTCGTTTATTTGCCTAAAGTGATTACACACGGCACCGACAGCTGCTTTCTGCTCGGAGGCAGAAGTCCATTGTCTTCGCTGCGGAAGGTTTGCTCCTCCCTCACGACTTCCCTTTCCACTGCGGAATTCGGGCTCAAGCAACCGCGTCACTTGGGCGGGCGAATCGACAGTACCGGACAAGTCGCGTGCGCCACGACTCTCGCAGTGACACTGCCGACCATTACCTGTTCCAACCCGGTGCGGCCGTGAGTGGACATGATAATCATATCCGCTTTTTCCGAGCCGGCCTTTTGGGCGATCGCCTTGTATGGCACCCCGACCTCGACGATTTCGTGAATTTTCACCTTGCCGAGAAAGTCGGCGCAATTTGCTTTGATGAACTCCGCCAGCCGCTGCTTCTGCTTCGGCACCAAAGCCTTGGCGGGATTGAGCTCGTCATCTTTGGCGAACCAATCAACATCTTCGCTGATCACGTGATAAACGATTACTTCGGCGCCCTGCTCCAGCGCCATATCCATGGCGTAGCGCACCCCGGCGCGAGAATTTTTTCAATTTTCATTTGCCCACCCTCCTAAGCAGATCAATTCCTAGTCTCAGCGCTGCAGCTCGCGGTCGAACGCCAATACTTTTCGACCGCGCCTTGAACGAGCTCGGCCTGCCAGCGCAACAGGCCGCCGCTTTTCATAATCTCATCAAGGTTCTGCGATCGGCTGCGGGCAATTGCCTCGAGCGCGGCTCTGGGCGCCAAAGTCGACGGGGCAATCTTTAGCTCCCCGGCAAGGCGCGTGCATTCGCGGCGCAACGCGTCAAACGACTCCTTGCGGTCAACAGGGAGAACGTTGGCGCGGTCCTGTATTGTCGGTGGGGGCCATTGCGCCGGTGGCATTCCGGCCGCCCGGGCGATCGCCTCCTCGAACGTTCGGAGTCGTTCGCCGCGAATGTTGCGCGGCACCTTCGGTCCTTGGCGCAGGGGAGCACCCGGATGGGACTCCGCCCACTGGACAAGCTCCAGCATCTGTCGATTGCCGAAGACCTTGAACGCCGGCACATTGGCAGAGCGGGCGTGCTCATCGCGCCAGCGCCAGAGTTCGCGCAGATAAATCAGTTGGCGGCGCGAAAGCCGCCCGGCGCCCTTGATGCGCCAGGCCTCCCCGGGATCGCGTGAACTTTCGCGCCCGGTGGACTCCACCATCGCTCGGCAGCTCTCCCTGTGCCATTCAAGCCTGCCAAGCCGGCTCAGCTCGCCACCCAGACGTTCCGCGAGCGACTTAAGAAAACGCGTGTCGTTGACTGCATACCTCAGTTGTTTTTCGCTGAGGGGCCGGCGCGACCAGTCCGACTTCTGCCCTTCTTTGCCGATGGAGGTAGCAAAGAATTGCCCGATGAGGGCGGCCAGGCCGATCTGTTCAATGCCAAGCAATTGCGCCGCAATCATCGTGTCGAAAACGTCACGCCGCGGCCGGAAGCCCATGGAAGTTCGCAATATGCGCAGGTCGTAATCGCCGCCATGCAGGATCAACGGCTTCTCGGCCAGGACTTCCAGGAATCCGCTGAGGTCCAACCCGGCGAGAGGGTCGACGACGTAGTGTTCGCTTCCGAGCGATAGCTGGATCAAACAGACCTTTTCAAAATAGTTATGCAGACTGTCGGCTTCAGTGTCCAACGCAACCGGCTCGGCCGCGCGGATGCACTCGAGCAGTTCTTCCAGCGCCGGAACGTCCCGGACGTAAACGTATGTCTCGGTCTCCTCCGTAGTCAACGACTCGCGCTTTCTCTCATCACCGATCCAATAATCAACTTCGGCAAAACTCCGAGTTAAAAATCTATCGAAAATGTCGGACGACGGAACCAAAGTGCGGTGAAATCCGAACCAAAAAGTTCATTCGATCCCGTGTGATTCCTTGTTCAAGCCTTCTATGTCACACACACCGCACATTCTTCGAAGCTGACGAGCCAAGCCTTTGTGTGTGAGTCGATCTTCGGGTCGTACTTTTTTGCTCAGTTGAGCTGTGCCTCGCCGTCTGTAGTGTTATCCCGGCTATATTTTCTTCTTGAAAACTGCCCGGTTACCGTTTTCTACCAGTGCCAGCTTCGTTGGTATATTCCTTGCTCGATCGCACCTGTCTATGGGAATTACATTCGCATTCGGCAATCAATCAGGCGAGACGAATCGAACCAAGATAGACTACAGCAAGTACACGTTTCTTGAGTTATTAAAAGCACGTTATTGGTTAATTTCCGATGGCGACCGGGACCGAGGCAAGCGGCTCGAACAAGAGATCCAAAAGCGTTGCACGAATATTCATGCAACGATCAACCGTAAGGGCTCTGCTGCGGGGGATAGATTCCGGCCTTACGGCCTGATGCTCGGCGCCATTTTTCTGGTGGTGTCTATCGGGCCGTTCGTCGCCGTTGAGTTCCTCGTTACGATCAACATCATCACTGACATCGACCGAGATCATGCGCTGTTGTCGGGCCTGTGGGCGCTGCTCACGCTTCCATTCGCAGTAATCGTCTATTTGATCGGTGGCATGATGGATGCGGAGCGGGTCGTGAAATGGTTCGACCTTTAGCGATCAAGGCCATAATAGAACCGCCTGACGAGAGTTTCAGCCGCCGCAGCAAACTACCCGTGGCCGAAGCCGATCTTGAGTAAGAGATCGCTTCCGCGGGTCCTCGATTTCGTCTTCAACGCCTTTGGTCTTTAGGCCCCGATAACGCCGCAATGTCACGGCTGATCGGTTTCAGCATTGTACAACCTTGAGTTTTCCTGGTTGTGAAAAACTGTCACGGGTAATTCCCAACCATGAAAAAGATCCATCGGCCGTTAAAGAGAAAACTAAACAGATCTTAGGCCGTAGTCTCGCTTCGCAGTTTGGCACGAACAGTGCACTGCAGAAAAGTTGAGGGAGATGCCGGAAGGACAAGAATGAAGGTCGCGGATGTGACGGTGCTGTCACGGCTTTGGTGAGATCATCGTTCGATGAGACACGGGGGCATGACAGCATCTAAAGGGTTACAGTCGGTCTTCGGTTCTGGTTGCCGGTAAATGAAGTTAATGAAGAACGGCAAAAAAACGATCGTTCGAGAGATCATGATGGGCGCACCGGTGACGCTAGCGCCGGACGA
>JAICHC010000408.1 GCA_025922795.1 Candidatus Binatia bacterium
CGGTGCCGCTAAGAGAAACTGCCCGGGTGCGTGGTTCACATAATAAACGCCGCCATGCAGAAAAATATTGAACAGATATCGAAACGACGGGGTTTTTGTATCAAAATTTTCGAATACTATGTCTTTCATATGGCCGCGGACAAAATGCAAACGTCCTCGTTCGACCAAAGACTCCAACACCGCGCCCTGGAGCTTAAACGGACTTTGCTCCAGTGCCGCAAATAGCGCCCACGAAGCCAGCAGGACAGCGATCGCCACTCGGGTGTCGCGGCGACGGCTTGCGGAGTTGTTTTCGAGAGTAACCAAACTATACATTCCTGCAACGTGCGCGTGAACGCGAGACTTACCGGGTGTCCTTTAAACTCGCACTCTGGGCGAAGGTTCGCGGTTTAGCGGAGTCATCTTGCAGTCGAAGGCATACACCTGCGCCTAGTTAAGACAGCACACAATCCACGCCGGTTCAAACAAGAAGATCGCTCTGTGCAAACCCAAGTGCCGGAATCATAAGGCCGACATTTGTCTGATCAAGAGCGCGCGGTTTTTTGTGTGCGGATCACTGCTTTAGACAAGCAGCGGATCAAGCAAAGGAGCGTTTCACGCTTGACATTTTACCGAAGGTTCTGGTTTATCTTGGAGCGAACCTATGGGCAACTGCTCTCGCCTACTCCAACCGGCCACCAACATGAATTGAACGTTCTCGCAGTCGAATAGCTATTGTGGCCGAACCATTTGCACAGCACGTAAGCGATCCATCGGGTGGCGCCAGCGCGCGGCGCTACGCTTGGTGGGCAACCTTGGACGCGGATTGGCGCGAACCGCAGTCACGACGGCGAGCTGTGGCTATCTGGGCCATGATTTGGAGCGTCGCTGTGGTCGTCGAAGTTGCGCTTCATATTCTGGTTCCCCGCAGCGCCCTTCGTGCTGACGACCTTCCCGCCGGAGCCCGTTTTCTCTTGTTGTGCTATTCGTTGACGGTCCTGCGCTTTTTTCAGCTCTGCTCGGCGCCGCCATAAAATACGCCGGCGCGACTCTTAGCCGGCTTATTCCCGCTCGCCTCCGTGCGCCTTGGTTCGGCCGCGGCTGCACCGTACTGCTGGTGTGGCTGGTATTGCTCCTTTACGGCGCCAGTTGGGGCCTATTTTGGCAAACCGGCAGCTTCATCGACTCTCAAGTGTTCATCTTTTTAGCCCCTCATCCGCTGCAGGTGATTCATTGGGTCGACTTGGATGTCGCCCTGATCATCATCGCGGCCGCGGGCGCAGTGACATTCGTCATCGTCGAGTGGATGCCGGGCTGGATGGCGAGGCAATCGTTGGCTTTTCATCAGACGATCATCCGGATCTGGACTCGGCTCATCGGGCTTTGTTTGTCGGGAGCTTTATTAGGCCAGCTCTATAGCACATGGGACGAGCGGCAGTACACGCGTTCCGGCCTCGTCTACCTGCGGAATCAGGAAAACGATTCCGGTCCTTTTGCCTATGTCGTTAGCGATTTCAAAAAATACTTTACTAGGACCGCCGACGAGCTGTCGATCGATTTCGGATTTGAGATTCAACAACGGCCAATCGTTCCACTGAACGAATACGTGACCCGAGCCCAACGAAGTCAGTTTCAACGTTGGAACGTGGTCCTACTCATGGTCGAGTCGTTGCGCGCGGACCAACTGCGCGCCTACGGCGGTAGCCGAGATGTCATGCCGGCCGTCGAGGCGCTCGCTCAGGACGCACGGGTTTTCTTGAACACCTACACACAATCGAGCCACACGAATTACGCAACGATAACTCCGTTGTCGTCTCACTATCCGCTACGCTCCGCGACCGCCCATATCTATCCGCGAAATCCGACCTATCCGCGGGTATTGATTTACGACTTGCTCCAGGCACTGGGATACCGCACGGCGATCTTTTCGTCATCCAATGAAAATTGGGGAGGCATGATCCATTACCTGGAGACAGGCAAACTCGATCGGTTCGTTCACGCGGCCAACTCGAAGAGACCGACTTATGTTATGCAAGGAGACGCCGGCTTTGCGGCTTGGGTGAGAGAAACCAAACACGCGGGGAGCCTGGACGATCGCTTCACCGTTGACGAAGCGATCCAGTGGATCGACGGACTTGGCAATGATGCGTTTTTCGTTGCGCTGAATTTTCAAAATAGCCATCTGCCTTATCCGATTCCGCCGGATTTTCCGCGTCGCTTTGGACCTGCCCAACTCGACTTCACGATCCGATTCGCCCACTTCCCCGAAAACCGGGCTTCCGTCGTAAAGGATGTTTATGCTGATAGTCTGGCCTACGTTGATGCGCAGATTTTCCGCTTGTTTCAATATTTGAAAGCCAACAACAAATGGTCCAATACCTTGGTGGTGCTGACAGGCGACCACGGCCAAGCTTTCTATGAACACGGCTTTGCATCACACGCGAGCGCGATCTATGACGAGGTCATGAAGGTTCCGCTGATCATTCGCGCGCCTGGGCTCAAACCCGGACGGGAAAATCGCCTGGCCCAGCACGTCGATGTCGCTCCTTCCATCTTTGGATTACTGGAGCTGCCCAACCATCCGAGTTTCCAGGGCATCGACCTGTTTTCTGCGCCGCCGAACCCGAATCGGTCCGTGTACATGGTCGCGCAAACTCCCGATGCTTATCAATACGGTATCGTTCGCTCGGGCTTCAAGCTCATTTACGACGAACGACAAAGAGAGTATTTATTATTCAATCTCGCTACCGATCCGAACGAGAAAACAAACCTCGCAACCACCCAGCCCGATTTAGTGAACCATCTCGCCAGCCGGTTAAACGCCTGGCGAAAACTGCAGATCGACTACTATTCCGACCCAACGCTCCACAAACGGGAATACCCGCCCATTCTCAAAGACTGACATCCGCCCTGGTTCGTTCATCTCGCCGGGTGCAAATTGGCAACAAGAAAACGAGAAAGAAAAACAGCAACGACAAAAGCCCAGCCGGTCCCACGCCGGACCGAGCGACCGGACGCCGTCGGAATGAGCGCGCGAACGAGCGCCGCATGGACCACCGCAATTTTCTGCCTTCATATCTTGGGCCTGGCGCTAATTTTCAATCCGCTGCAAGGAAGTGTAAGTAGCCAGCCCCTTATCGACCAGGACTGGGGCCTGCACTACCATCATCTTGCGTCGCTCGACGCGTTTTGGCGGCAAGACCGGATGCTTTGGGGTTACAATCCCTATTTTATGGCGGGTTACCCGTCCAACACCATTCATGATCTGAGCATCAAGTCTTTCGAATTGGTCTCGGTCGCTTTATCGTCGATCGCTCTGAAACCGATTCAATGGTTCAAGACGGTGGCCTTGCTGGCGATGGCGGGTGTGCCCTGGACGATGTACTTTGCAGCTCGAAATTTTTTCGCCGCGGACGACTCTAAAACGCTAATTGCCGCGGTCGCGGCACTGCTGGGCACGATTTACTGGTGGAATTCCATGCCACGTGAGATGTTTTTTTATGGCATGATCGGCTTTCCGGCGGCCTCCTATCTAAGCGTCTTGGGAATTTCGCTCTTTTACCGGCTCGCGGGGACTCCCGACAATTTCACTGCCGTTCATGCCGGTTGGTTGCTCTTCGCGGCCGCGATTCTACCGCTCCATGTTCAATCGGTCGTCACTTTCGTCCCGGCAATAGCCGCATTGCTTTTGTATCAGCCACGTCTGTTGAACGGCAGGCTGATCACATGGCTCGCGTTAGCCGCGGTGCTTTCGTTGCTGCTCAATGTCACTTGGCTCGTCCCGGCCATCCGCCATCGAACCGATGACGTCTCAGCGGCCATCGTCGGACAGCTTCCCTTGTTCGCCAGCACCAATCCGTTCACGTTTCTTATCGATTTCGTCGGACCGCAGGGTTTTTGGACGTTTCGTCCCGGGTTCATCGAGAAGGGCTTTCGTCTAGCGCTGCTGCTGTTGGGCGCGGCCGGAATCTCCCGGTTGTTGCGCAACAAACCGAGAGCGCTTGGCGTCATGCTGATCGGCGCTCTAACGGTCCTGTTTGTCGTTACCTACTTCGGCGCGCTTGTGCCGCTGATCCGACCATGGCAGCCGCTGCGCTTCAAAGTCCCCTTCGATCTCGTTCTCGCCATGGCCGCGGCATATTTCCTGGGCCAATGGTTTACCGCTCGTCGCGATATGACTTCACGACTGGCGCCGCTGATCCTGGC
>JAICHC010000409.1 GCA_025922795.1 Candidatus Binatia bacterium
GGTTAAACGAAAAACGCCATTTTGAAATCAGTTCGCTCTGCCGTCGTCCTCCACGCGCGCGAAGAAGTGGACTTCAACCCGAATCGTTTCGCTATCCACATCTGCCAACTGGCTCAATCCTGCTTCTGAGTAGGGAGGTTATGCGCATGTCGGCTCGAAGCCGACCTTGCCATCCGCCCAACGACGAAGTGAGTCACCCTGGGGCCGGTGCACCGTCTCAAGGTACCTCTGACGATTGTTCCAAGATCGTCCAATACTAGACAGACAGTCCCCACCGAGTCGGCCTATAGTTTTTCCAGTAGTCCGAAAACGACAGACTCAACAGGGAGGTCTCGTATGGCGGCCATTGCGCCCGCTTTTGTAATGATTGTGATCCTGATTATTATTTTCAAGCTAGCAAAGTGGAGCGCCTACAGAAAGAAGTAACCAGTTGTTCCTCGGTGCGGGCGAGATTTCTTGACGGTATGGACTTCGTTAGGTTTGTGGGTGTGGCAGGAAGCACGATGCCTGCGTCTATCGGGGCGTTATGGAAGCGCCACGATGCGGCATGGCCGATTCGAGTGGATCATGGTTCACTCTCAGACAGTTATCGAAGGGCGGATGCATGCACCAATACAATAATCATCCCATTTACGGGATCGGAATTCGCGGGCCGGAGAAAAAATGGTATGGCCGGGGCTTGATATTTGACGCTGAAGATAAAGTGACAGAGTTAAAAAGATTAGAATGCCCGGAATTAGCTTTTGCGACTAAGAAAAAAGCGGAAGAGCACGCGCTCAAACTATGTAAAAGTTGGATTGAGGAACAAAGAGGCAGAATCGATTCAAGCAGCCGCCCAGACTCGGTGCCCTTGAAAACTGGTGCTTTAGCACTCTAGTGTGATGTCCCAGAAGTTCATTACCAAGTCACTCGTATTTTGCCGTCATGCCGGTGAAAACCGGCATCCAGCCGAGGGCGTATGCCATACGCCCCTAAAAAATACTGGATTCCGGGTCACGCCCGCCCCGGCCTGCGCAGCGGGTTGCCCGGAATGATGGGTCAGGATACTGGTCTCACGCAACACCTCATCAGTAGAATCGCAGCATACCTTTAACATCAAGAAAGATGCCTCGCTTCGCAGCTCGGAATGACACCGATTTGCCAAAACGGTTTGGGCCGCCACTCAGTGGTTGGTGCAAAAAAGTAAGTTGACACACCCGCCAATTTGGCGATAGCTACTTGGGTGCGGGCGCAGGGTCGGTCGATTGGAGGAGATCAAGAAGGTGCACAAACGAATACAAGTCGCAGTTTTGAGCGTCATGTTGGTCACGACGTGGCCGGTTTTGACGATGGCACGAGAGCGGTTGGCCCACGGTTATTCGAGCGCGAGCGGCGTTTTCGCCGGCCTCTGGGTCGCGCAAGAGGGGAAGATTTTCGAAAAATACGACATCGACTCTCAACTGGTGCTGATCGCTTCGGGGTCGTTGATGGTGCAGGCCATGTTGGGCGGCGAGCTGCCCATTGCGGGAGCGGCGGGAAGTGCCGCTGTCGATGCCAGTTTAGGCGGGGCCGATATCGTCATGTTTGGGTCAATGGTCAAAGTCCCGGCTTTTTACATCATGGCGTTGCCGGAGATCAAAACGATCGGTGATCTCCGTGGCAGGACGGTCGGGGTGACCCGGTTTGGTTCCTCTACGGATTTCACCATGCGGTATGTTTTGCGCAAGCAAGGGCTCGAACCCGGGAAGGACGTAACCCTTATACAAACCGGTGATCTCTTTGCTGCTGCCGCGATGTTGCGCACGCGCGCCATCGTCGCTGCCCCGTTCTCCAGCCCCACGAATCTTCGCGCTGAGGAGGCGGGCGCGCGGGTACTGATGAACATGGGTAAAGCGGGAGTTTACTTTCCACACGACGCGTTTATGGCGCGCCGTTCTTTCATCAATGCTAATACGGATCTAGTTCGGCGATTTCTAAAGGCTTACTCGGAGGCAGTCTACCGGCTGTTTACGGACAAGGAGCTTAGCCGGCGCGCGATTGCCAGATATGCCCGTGCCCAAGACAGCAAGACCCTCGCTACGGTTTATCAGTATGCCTTGGATTACGTCGATAAGATTCCCTACAACACGCGTGAAGGTACCCAGGAGGTTTTGAATCAGGCGGCAGTTAGGAATCCCAAAGCGAAAGACGCCAAGCCCGAAGCTTTTTACGATGATCGGTATATCAAGGAACTGGACGATCAAGGATTTTACAAACAGCTTTGGAAATGAAGACCGTTTCAAAAGGGAGGAACCTATGAACCGGAAGATCGCTGCGATTCTGTTTGGGGTGGCTTTCGGCGCCTCAGTTTCTGTTCGACCTCTGGCCGCGGCCGAAACTCGTATTTCCATCGGAGTCACGGAAACGATGGAGACGTTCAATCCTTACGGCGACAGTGTGTCGCTGATGTACAGCGTCTGGTGCATGATCCTCGGTTGCCTGGGCACCTACGATTTCGACAAAGGGCAGCACGTAGGTCTGTTGGTGGAAAAATGGGAAGTGAAAGATCCGACAACTTGGCTTTTCCATTTGCGCAAGAACAATCGCTTTCATGACGGCTCGCCGGTGACGGCCGAGGATGTTGTTCACTCGCTCAAACGTACGCGCAGCGATCCGTATACCAAACAATTCCAAAACGTTTCCGCCGTGGCGAGCGAAGCGGCCCTCGATAAGTATACGGTAAGGGTCACGACGAAAGAGCCGACCGCGCCGCTACTGGACTATCTCTTTGATCGCATCATCGTGACGAGCAAGGCTATTTATGACAAGTACGGCCCCGAGGAGGCCGATCGCCATCCGATCGGCGCGGGCCCGTATAAATTTCGCGAACTGATTCCCGGGCAGAGACTCGTGATCGGCAAAGACAAGAGCCATTCGATGTGGAAGCAATATCCGCAGGCGCCGGACGAAATTGTTTTCCGCATCATGCGCGAGCCGGAGCAGAGAGTCACCGCGCTGCTCAATAATGAGATCCAAATCGCACAATTCGTACCGCCCCATCTGCGCGAGCGGGTAGAACGAAGCCCGAGGCACAAGATCGTCAAATATCACACGACGGAGATCATGTTCCTGGCGATGATGCCGAAGGTCAAACCCTGGGACAACAAATTCGTGCGCCAAGCGGTTGCCTACGCGATCGATCGCGACACGATCATCAAGACTCTGCTCAGAGGGGAAGCGTCGCGACTGGACGGTCCGATCGGCGAAGGGCAATACGGCTATGATCCCAACCTGCAACCCAAGTATACTTACAACCCCGAAAAGGCTCGCGAGTTGCTCAAGCAGGCCGGGTACCCGAAGGGGGTCGACGTCGAGCTATCGACCCCCGTGGGGCGTTATACTTTGGACAAGCAAGTTACCGAAGCGATCGTGCCGATGCTCAATGCCGTCGGAATTCGCACCAAATTGTTAACTCCCGAATGGGCGACCCTTTGGGCCAACGTGCAGGTCGGCAAGGTGCCCTTCTATTATATGGGTCGTGGCGGCGTCGTCGATCCGAGCGCCGCCTTGTCGCAGTATTTCGAAACTGGAAAATCGCCGCGCATCGGTTACTCGAACCCGAAGCTCGACCAACTACTCGCGGCCGAGCGCCAGTCCTTTGATCCCGCCAAGCGCAAAAAACTTCTGGGCCAAGCCATGAGCCTCCTTACCGAAGAAGCGCCGGCGCATTTCATGTGGCGTCATCAACTGCTGTTCGGTCTGGCGAAGAATGTCGACTACCGGCCGCTGCCGAGCGAGCGCATTTACGGCTGGAACATGAAGGTGCGGTAAAAACTCAAACGGAGTAAAGGAGTGTTGGGGAAGGGGTTAATTCCCACCCAATACTCCATCACTCCACCACTCCGCCTCCCGAATCCCCCCGCGTTGACGCCCCAGTCGCCTTCACGTATGAATCAGACTATAGTCTAAGGCTCGATTCGCATTTTAGCGCCGAGCTTTCGCAAATTGGCCGGGAGGATAAGCTGAATGGCAAAGGGACGAGTAGGTTACGCGCTGGGATATGGTAAATTCACCAACGTGAGGGAGATGGCCGAAGTGATGCAGCAAGCGGAGGATCGTGGCTTTGAGATGGCATTTTTTTCCGAAACCATCGAGCTGATGCGCGACTCGGTGAGTTCGTTGGCGGCGTTCGGGTTGGCGACCAAGAACATGGTGCTCGGCACGAC
>JAICHC010000410.1 GCA_025922795.1 Candidatus Binatia bacterium
CCCAACGCCATCTCGACGGCAGCACCTACTACGCTCTCGCCGGGCGCATCATGGGCGGCGGTTCTTCCGTGAACGTGATGTCGGTGCTGCGGCCGCAGCGTTACGATCTCGATCAGTGGGTGGCGGCGGGAAATCCGGACTGGACCTACGAAAAATGTTTGCCGTTCATGAAAAAGATCGAGTCGGACCAGGATTTTCCCGACAGTCCGATTCACGGCAAAGACGGTCCATTGTACGTAAAGCGCGCCTTTACGCTCGATATGGAAAAGGATGCCGCACCGCCGGTGCAGGCGTTTCTCGACGCCGCTTATAGCATGGGACTGCCCAAGTGTCCCGATCTCAACGTGGCTGAACCCTATGGCGTGTGCGCGTCGCCCTACAATATTAAGGACGGCAAACGGCAATCCACCGTGATCGCCTATTTGAATCAAGCGCGCGCGCGCAAGAACCTGACGATCGTTGATCGGGCCCAGGTTCATTCGCTCAAGCTTGCCGGTAAAAAGTGCGAAGGCGTGAATTATGAACGAGACGGGGAAATGCAGACGACGCTCGGGGGTCAGATTCTTCTGATGTCCGGTGTCTACGGCTCGCCGCAGATCCTGATGCTCTCCGGTATCGGCCCCGCGGCGGAGCTCAAGAAGCACGGTATTCCTATCGTTCAGGAGCTAAACGGCCTTGGCGAGAACTATCAGGACCATCCGGTTGTGTTTATGACCTACGAAGGCCCCAAGGAGTCGAAGGTCGACTGGGTGGTGCCGCGCTTCCGCTTGATTATTCGGAAGAACGCGATCAGTGAGGCGGCGAACTTTCACATTAATATGCGGCCGCCAACCGAAGTGACCGGTTTGAAGCGCATGATGCCGATTTCGGCGCATCTGCTCGAGCAGCGCAATCGCGGCCGGGTATTTCTGCAGAGCGCCGATCCCCATGATCAGCTTGGCATCGACTCGTGCATGCTGGAGCACCCGGAAGATTTGAAGGCGATGGTCGAGGCGATGCAGTTCATCGACGAGCTGGTGCGACGGCCGCAGGTCAAAGAATTCTACGGTCCGTTGATTCAGCCCGGACCCGGCGAAGATTGGGGCGCGTTCGCGCGCAAGACGTACGATAGCTACCATCACGGCGTCGGCACCTGCAAGATGGGACCGGCGTCGGACAAATTGGCGGTGGTCGACCAGCGCCTGCGGGTGCACGGCATGCAAAATCTCTGGGTCGGCGATGCGTCGATCATGCCGGTCGTGAGCCGGGCGAATACCAATTTGACCTCGATCATGATCGGCGAGCGCTTGGCGGATTTTGTACAAGAGGTTGCGTAGCAACTCGGTTCAAAAAGTTCCAACGTTCAACCATTCAAACGTTATGATAGGAAAACTCAGAAATTGCTACGCGGTTCGAGCCAACTATACGAGTGGCGGCGGCGCGACGTTGAACTTTGAACCGTTGAACCTTTGAACGGATTTTTCTGGAGGAATCATGCCCGATTACCCCTTGACGGCGGAGTCGATCAAGAATCAATTCAAACGCGCCGGCGTTCGCTTTGTCGTGGCCTTGCCGGACCGCGTGACTAGCCATTATTTGTTCAAGGGCATTCTCGCCGACTCCGACTTTCACGTGGTTCAGGTGTGCAAGGAGGACGAGGGCGTATCGATTTGCAGCGCGCTCTACGCCGCCGGCCACAAGTCCGTCTTGATGATGCAATACACCGGGTTTCTCGATTCGATCAATGCTATCCGCGGCGTCGCCGTCGAAGGTCATTTTCCGGTATGTATGGTCGTCGGCTTGCTCGGCAAAGAGCCGGACGTGGCGCCGATGAATTCAAAGAAATACGGTGTCAAGATTATCGAACCAATCCTCGACGTGATGGGCATCGGGCATCACTTGATCGAACGAGATGCGGACGCCGCGCAGATTACGGCGGTGATCGAAAAAACTTTTGCCGATTCTTTTCCGTCCGCCATTCTGATTGGAAGGGAGCCGCGCTAGCCATGATGAAACGGGATGAGATGCTCAGGGCCTTCGCGCGCCAGCGCAAAAACGAAGTCGTCGTGGCCGACTACATGGCGGCGCAGGAAATCACGAATAACTCGCCGAACGATTTGAATTACACCTTCACCGGCGCCATGGGGCAGGGCTCGTCGCATGCGCTCGGTCTGGCGCTCGGCCGGCCTGACAAAAAGATTGTCGTGTTCGACGGCGACGGCAGTCTGTTGATGAATCTCGGCAGCCTGGTAACGATCGCCAACCAAGCGCCGAAAAATTATATTCACTGCCTCTGCGAGAACGGCTGCTATGAGACCAACGGCTCCGTGCCGACTCCCCGCGCCGGCCAGATTCGCTTCGCGGAGCTGGCCAAAACCGCTGGTTACCGGAAAACCTACGAGATCACCGAACTGGCGGAGTGGGAGCGCGAGCTGCCGAAAATTCTGAATGCGGAAGGTCCGGTCTTTGTCACGCTCAAGGTCGAGCCTGGCGAAGCCTATCCGGAAAATTTTCCGCGCCTCTACAGCATCGAGCACCGGGAAAAATTTCGCCAGACCCTGGCGAAGAGCTGAAAATTCGCTTAGTCAATGCTCGATTTTTCTTGCGGATAAATTCATTCCCTCTCCGCCGGGAGAGGGCCCAGGGTGAAGGCCGCGCAGCACTACATTGCCCTCACCTCGATTTCGTCCCATAGCGAGAGGAAGCTCCAAGACCAACAAAGACCGTGCCGCGGGCGATCCCGACGACACTGACTCTCCGCATCATCAGCGTAAACCCGCGCCGCGCCTTCATGTCTCCTCAAGTCCTCGCCTTCATCACCGCCATTTGTTATGCGGCTGCGCTGGTCGCCTCCCGGCGGGGTCTAAGATATTCGACGCCCGACACGGTCACGTGGGTATCGATTCTGGTGCAAAACGTTTCGCTTTGGTCGGCGGTTTTTGTGACCGGCGGGATCCCGCAAGTGTCGTGGATTGCCGTCGGCATATTCTGCATCGTCGGCACGTTTCAGATGGGAGTGCGTTTGTTGGCCTATACCGGCGTGCTCAAAATCGGCGCCTCTCGCAGCAGCTCGCTGCAATCGATCAGCCCGCTAATCAGCGCGACGATCGCCATCACGGTTCTCAAAGAACCGGCGAGTACGTTGATCATGGCCGGCACGTTGCTGGTCGTGTGCGGCATTGTCTTGGTTTCTTGGAAAGCCGAGCGCGAGCTGCCGAGCTTTCGTTGGTGGCACCTGCTGCTGCCCATCGGCGCCGCTTGTCTCACGGGCATGAATCATCCGTTGCGGCGTTACGCTTTTAGCCTTTCGAATGAGCCGTTGTTTTTTGCCGCTTTCATGGGCCTGGTCTCGCTCATCGGGTTTCTCGTGTATCGGTCTGTTTCGCCGCAAAAGCAGCGGCTTGCCTGGAGTGCCGGCGCGCGCTGGCCGTTTCTGTGGACGGGGATTTTCGAGACCTTGTCCATCGTGTTTATCATGACGTCTTTAAGTCTGGGTCGCGTCGTCGTGGTGGCGCCGATCGCCGCGAGCTATCCGGTGTGGGCGTTGATCGGCGCGAAATTATTTCTGCGCGACGTGGAGAAGATTACGGCCAAGACGGTCGTTGGTATTTTGAGCGTAGTCGCCGGCACGGTTGCGATCCATCTCGGGAGATGATGCGAGCTTGCGTTTTCCGCACGCAGAAATAAAAAAGAATATTCACCGGAGAGGCGCTGAGATCGCAGAGTTATTTTTTGGGAATCTGGTCCATCCATGTCCTTTGCGCCTCAGCGGTCAGTTTTCCGGAAATCCGCGCGAAGATGTAGACGATTGTAGGGAGCTTGTCAGAGGGTTTCGCGTCGAATAAGATCCGCGTGGAGGTGAAGCCATGAAGATCTATGATATCTCCCTGACCCTTTCACCCGAATCGATCCGTTGGGTTACGGCGCAGCCGCTCGAGCTGATCGAGCGCAAACGCATGAGCCGCGGCGACACCAACAATTCATCATCCGTGCACACGAGCGTTCATGCCGGCACGCACGTCGACGCGCCGTTTCACTTCGTGCCTGACGGCATTACCATCGAGGCGCTGCCACTGGAAACTTTCATTGGACCGGCACGCGTGTGCGCCGCGGACCCCAGCACTCATATCACCGCAGCTGATGTCGCGAAGGCCGGACTGCAGGGTGAGACCCGCGTGTTGTTCAAGACCCGCAATTCG
>JAICHC010000411.1 GCA_025922795.1 Candidatus Binatia bacterium
AACCGGCGAGCGCGGCGCGCACCGCATCGTGCTTCTCCCGCCGCGCGACGAAAAGTAAGAACCCGCCGCCGCCGGCGCCGCAAAGCTTGCCGCCTTCGGCCCCAGCCGCCATCGCCGCGGCGTACCATCGATCGATCTGGCTCGTGCTGATTTTGCTCGATAGGCTGCGTTTCAAATGCCAGCTTTCTTTTAGGACCGCGCCGAACTTTTCGATCTGGAACGGGGTGTTGTCGCAGAGTTGCTGCAGCGCAAAAGCGTGCTCGCGCATGCGCATCAGCGATTCCATCTTGGAGGGCGTATTGGCCTTCTGTTCGGCCAGCACCGAACTGCTGTCGCGCTGATGACCGGTCCAGAACATCAAAATGCAGTCGAAGAAATGCTTGATGCCGCCGTTGTTCAAACGCAGCGGCTCCACGCTAACGACACCACCCGGTTTGAACGAAAAGAAGTTAAGGCCACCAAAGGCCGCCGCATACTGGTCCTGTTTCCCGATGGGCTGTTTGAGTCGGTCGATCTCGATGTGACAGGCTTCTTCGGCGAGCTGCCCGGCCGAGACCCTCTCACCGCGAAAAGCATGCAGCGCATTGAGCAAACCGACCGCAAACGCGCTCGATCCGCCGAGTCCGGTAGACGCCGGCAGATCGGCCACCGTACTGACGTATATCGGCGGCTCGATTTCAAGCAGCCGCAGGCATTCGCGCGCGATGTCGTTTTCGATCTGATCGATGGTCTGAACCTGCTCGCTTTTCGAATAGTTCAACCGGATCGCTTCGTTGAAGACGCTCCCATGGCGTTTGACGGTGACATAGATGTATTGGTTGATTGCCGTGCTCAACACCGCGCCGGGCTCGCGCTCGTAAAATTCCGCGAGATCGGTGCCGCCGCCGGCAAAGCTGACTCGGAGCGGCGTGCGCGTCATGACAAAGCCAGGATCTGCGGCGCTGCGTCTAACCATGCTTCACGTCCCATTTGTACGGGATATCCGAGCTAAACGGATCGATACGGATCATCTCATCGGGGTCGTGCGGCTCGGTAGCGCAGTTGGCGAGGAT
Organism: Candidatus Binatia bacterium; assembly: GCA_025922795.1. Next base: position 1,053 of record JAICHC010000411.1, read on the forward strand.
GACCATTTTGTCGCCGAAGGCCTTGTAACCGTTGGCAATGCCCGGCGGCATCTGCACCAGGCAATAATTATCCTCGCCGAAAAATACTTCCTGCAGCTCGCCGCGGGTTGGCGATGCTTCGCGCAGGTCGTACATCACCAGCTTGGCGCGCCCGGAGAGCACGGCGTTATTGACCGTCATCGACTTGTGCACGTGCCACGCCTTGATCGTGCCCGGCCAGGCGCACGAGAAATAAATCTCACCGAAGCGGATAAAGTGCGGATCCGTGGCCTTCATCATGTGCATGATCTTGCCACGCTCGTCGACGATTTGCCGGAGTGGAATAATCTTGACGCCGTCGATCATAACCGTCCTTCCGCATTTGGGTAGATTTGCTGCGGCACTCGCTCGCGCCAGCGCAGCGCGCCGTCGAGCTGCTCGCTGTCGCGCAAATGACGCAACCATTGAAGCCGCGTAAAGCGCACGCCGGTGAGATCGCCATAGGTGAGCCCCAGCGCGTCGAACTCCCGTGACAAGCGGCGGGCACCTTCCTCTGCGCTCCAGCGAAACTCGAAATCCGGGAAGGTGCGGGCAAATTTGCCGAACTCGGCTTTGTAAGTGCGCTGATCGGCGCCGCTCTGAGCTCGCAGTTCTAGAGTGCAGCCCGGAACGGTGCGGACGACGATTTCCGCCAAGTCACGGATCTGACGATTGAGCTTGTTGTCACCGGTATTAAACGCCTGATTGTGGATCTTTTCGCGCGGCGCTTGGAGGACTTTGATGAAGGCACGCGCCACATCCTCGACGTGCACCACGGGCCGCCAGGGTTCGCCGTCGCTGTGCACGATCACCTGGCCTGTCGTCACCGCCGTCCCGACCAGATCGTTCAGTACGGTGTCGAAACGCATGCGTGGTGACAAGCCGTAAATCGTGCCATTGCGCAAAAAGGTGGGTGAAAACCAGTCTGAGGCCAGTGATGCCACTGCGCCCTCGGCAAGCACCTTGGAGCGCGCGTATTCGGTGCGCGGATCCAACGGCGAGGTTTCGTCGACCACGTTCGCTTCGGACATGCCGTACATGATGCATGAGGATGAAAACAGGAAGCGGCGGACGCCGGCTGTTTTGGCGCATTCCGCCAGGTGCGCCGTCGCCCGATAATTAATTTCACGTGTCAACTCGGGATCGAGATCGCCGAGCGGATCGTTGCTCAAGGCGGCGAGATGAATCACCGCGTCGAAGCCTCGCAAGTCTTCGATGCCCACGTCGCGAATGTCCTTGCGCAGCGCCGGCACGCGGACTGACTCGGGCACCAACGTGCAGGCGTCAAAATAGCCGGTGTCTAATCCGACCGCGCCGTAGCCGGCCTTGGCCAATAGCGGCGCCATGACCGATCCGATGTAACCCTTGTGTCCGGTAATCAACACTCGTTTTTCCATGTGGTTATTTTTCCTCCGTCGTAGAATCGGCAACTAAGGTTCTAACCCAATCGAGTAACGATTGGTCTTCGGAAACCTTCCCGAACAAACAGCCGGCGCGGTCCGCCGCCTCGGCATCGCGCTCGTCGTCGCCAAGAAAATAGGTCCGGCTCAAATCAAGATGCAGATCACGTTGCGCCTGAAACAACATGCCGGGTCGCGGTTTGCGGCACTCGCAGCCGGCACCCCAATCATGCGGACAATAATAGATCTTATCGATTTTACCGCCGGCCGCGCCGGTTTCCTCGATCATGGCGCGATGAATCGTCGCCAGATCCGCTTCGCTCATGGCGCCGCGCGCGATGCCCGCTTGATTGGAAATCACTACGACGCGATAACCTGCCACACGCAGCAGCTGCAGCGCATCGAGCGCGCCCGGCAGCCACTCGAACTCATGCCAACCGCGCACGTAATTGGCACGCAACGGTTTCCGATTAAGCACGCCGTCACGGTCGAGGATCACGGTCCTGCGGCGGCGAAAAAACTCCTCGGTGAGCGGTAGCCGGTGGTGCGCACCGACGCTGAAATAGCGGTGATCGGTGACGAACGCGCTCAATTGCCTGCGCGCGGCCAGGACGGGGTAAACCGTGGTCTCGAAGAGCACGTTAGCGTCACTCAGCTGGTGCACGATCCGTTTGCTCAAGATTGCATAACTGATCTCGACACCGTTGAGATCCGGATCGCTGCAACTCTTATCGTAAATGGAAACCAAACCGTCGGGTTCGACACGCACGCTGTTGCGCGTATAGCTGTCTTTGTTGCTGTAAACGGTGATCATCGCCGGCGTCCCGGCGGCGAGAAAACGCCGCCACAGGCGCGTCATCGACATCGGCCAGTAGTTGTCGCAATACATGAGCAAAAAGCTAGGGTCGAGAAACGGCTCCGCTAATTTCAAGCGCCGGCCGGTCTCGTCATCGACGGCGCTGACGGAGTATTCAATTTTGATGTCCCAGCGCTGGCCGTTGCCGAAGTAGTCGCGGACGACTTCGGGCAGATAACCAAGCAGCAACAGAACTCGCTTGAAGCCCTGATCGCGCAACTGTTCGATCTGGTATTCAAGAAACGGCCTGCCATGAATTTCCACCATGGGCTTGGGCCGGGTGAGCGTCAGCGGATGTAATCGCGTTCCGCGTCCACCAGCCAGGATCACCGCCTGGGTCGGTCGCTGCATACCGCCCGCCTTCCCTCAAGCGCTGACGCGCGCCGGAATATTTTCCGCGGAGGCGCGGTCAGCGGCCAGACACGCGGTCAAAATATGACAAAGCAAATCATGCCCGCTTTCGACCAGCCCGTACGCGCCTTTGGGCGTCGGCAGCAGCACCACCTCGTCGACCATGTTCTTGAGTGCACCGCCATCGAAGCCGAGAAATCCGATAGTCTTGAGCTTGCGCGCCCGCGCCATCTCTACAGCGCGCAGCAGGTTGGCCGAGTTGCCGCTCGCCGATAGCACGACCAGCACGTCGTTGGCTTTGGCGAAATTTTCGAGCTGTCCGGCGAATACCCGCTCATAACCCTCGTCATTGGCCAGCGCGGTGAGCCATGAAACATTGTCGGATAGACTCATGACACGCAGCGGTAGCCGGCACGATTCTTTGGCGCCTTTGCCGAGGTCGTTGACCCAATGCGCCGCAGTCGCCGCGCTGCCGCCGTTACC